>NZ_JBEJZY010000022.1:0-81026 GCF_040256935.1 Photorhabdus viridis | reverse complement strand
AGCCTACGTTCAGAGTCAGTCAACGCCAGATTGATCTTTAAAGCCCTGCGGGCTTTTCGCCTTATATCCCCGCCCGCACTGGGCGAGGGTTTACGGCGTTTTTCGCTAAAAAAATGATAGGTTTTCAATTTTTTGATAACAATCGCTGTTAATTAATCATAACTATTTATTATTGCTCACAGAAAAAGCGTGACTATCCAGACCCAGGAGCAATAACATGAGTGTTAAAGGCATTACCCCGCAGGAACTCGCGGACTATGGAATCCATGATGTTAGTGAGATTGTTTATAACCCAAGCTATGAGCTGTTATTTTCAGAAGAAACCAAACCTTCACTGGAAGGTTACGAGATTGGCACTTTGACCAACCTGGGGGCTGTGGCTGTCGATACGGGGATCTTCACTGGTCGTTCCCCCAAGGATAAGTATATTGTCCGTGATGATGTTACCCGTGACACCGTATGGTGGGCTGACCAGGGAAAAGGCAAGAATGATAACAAGCCATTGCAACAGGAAACATGGACGCATCTGAAAGGTCTGGTTACTCAACAGCTTTCAGGCAAACGTTTGTTTATTGTCGATGCTTTCTGTGGTGCGAATGCAGATACACGCCTAAAAGTCCGCTTTATTACAGAAGTTGCATGGCAGGCTCATTTCGTTAAGAACATGTTTATCCGCCCCTCAGATGAAGAATTGGCCGGATTCAAACCAGACTTTATTGTAATGAACGGTGCAAAATGCACTAACCCACAATGGCAAGAGCAGGGTTTGAATTCTGAAAACTTTGTCGCGTTCAACCTGACAGAACGTATGCAGCTTATCGGTGGTACCTGGTACGGCGGTGAAATGAAGAAAGGGATGTTCTCAATGATGAACTACCTGTTGCCATTAAAAGGCATTGCTTCAATGCATTGTTCTGCCAACGTTGGTGAGAAGGGCGATGTTGCTGTCTTCTTCGGCTTATCAGGTACAGGTAAAACCACGCTTTCTACTGATCCAAAACGTAAGCTGATTGGCGACGATGAACACGGTTGGGATGATGACGGCGTATTCAACTTTGAAGGTGGCTGTTACGCGAAAACCATTAATCTATCCAAAGAAGCAGAACCTGATATCTACAATGCGATTAAACGTGATGCATTGCTGGAAAACGTGACGGTACTGGCAGATGGTGCGGTTGATTTCAATGATGGTTCAAAAACTGAAAACACCCGTGTTTCTTATCCTATCTACCATATTGAAAACATTGTTAAGTCGGTTTCCAAAGCAGGTCACGCGACCAAGGTAATTTTTCTGACGGCAGATGCGTTTGGCGTGTTGCCTCCGGTATCCCGTCTGACGCCGGAGCAGACTCAATACCATTTCTTGTCTGGCTTCACGGCAAAACTGGCTGGTACAGAACGCGGTGTGACGGAACCAACACCAACATTCTCTGCCTGTTTCGGCGCCGCCTTCCTAAGTCTGCATCCAACTCAATACGCGGAAGTTTTAGTAAAACGCATGCAGGCCGCAGGCGCCAAGGCTTATTTGGTGAATACTGGCTGGAATGGGACGGGTAAACGAATCTCTATTAAGGATACCCGTGGAATCATTGACGCCATCCTGAGTGGTGATATTGAGGAAGCTGACACCATTACATTACCTATCTTCGATCTGGCGGTTCCGACTGCGTTGCCTGGTGTTGATACCGATATTCTTGATCCACGTGATACTTATGCAGATAAATCTCAGTGGGAAGAGAAGGCGAAAGATCTGGCACATCGTTTTGTCGATAACTTTGATAAATACACGGATACCCCAGCAGGAGAAGCGTTAGTAAAAGCGGGTCCTAAACTGTAATTGTGAGTTTCTTCTTGATAAATAAACCTCATCCGTATGGGTGAGGTTTATCGGGGATTTATGCCGCAGGAAGGTCAAACAGCAATATTTCACTATCATCACTGGCGTTAAGTTGAAGATGGGTTTCATCCCTGATCGCCAGACCATCGCTGGTGATTGCTTGCACACCATTAACAGTCACTTCTCCACGTACTACTTGTATCCAGATATAACGGCCATTCTCTATAAGATATTCGGAAGTTTCATGACTTTTCAGTACCCAGCGCCACAAGGTCATGTCTTGGAAGACTTTTAGTGAGTCATCCCGCGCATCGGGAGAGAGCACTAACTGGCGACCTTGCATATCATCAAAACGTCGCTGCTCGTAACGCGGTGCCAAGCCGGTTTTATCTGGAGTAATCCAGATTTGATACAGATGTAATTGGCGATTACTGTTCGGGTTGTATTCTGAATGACGAATACCGGTACCTGCGCTCATAATTTGGAATTCACCGGCGGGTACCTGCTCTTTATTTCCCATACTATCCTGATGTTCAACTGCACCGGAAAGTACATAGGTCAGTATTTCCATATCATTATGTGGATGGGCGCCAAAACCTTGACCTGCTTCGATGAAATCTTCATTAATCACTCTCAGCGCTGAAAAATTCAAAAAATTGGCGTCGTAATAGTTGGCAAATGAGAAGGTATGCCAGCTATCTAGCCAGCCATGATTGGCGTGGCCGCGATCTGATGCTTTGCGTAAATAGATCATATTCAAATCTCCTCAATGGTTTTTACAGTCTAGTTGAGAAGAGATAACATAAAAGTCTAAAAACCTAACCTAATTGTTCAAATATTTTGAAAATATGACAACCGGATTGATCAATAAAAAAAAAGCCAGCACCCGGCTGGCTAAAGTAAACACTGGAAGCAATGTGAGCAATGTCGTGCTTTCATCCTTACCCTGAAGGCGGTTCATCTGAAAGCGATACGAATGATAATAATTATCACTATCGATTGTAAAGTGTTTTTTTTGGTCAAATATGGAATAATTGCGGAATTTTTTTTAATTATTTGATAAATATAAGTATTTTTGTTGGCGATGAGGGATGCCTAAGGGAACGAAAATCATCTCATTTAGTCGATTTGCTAAATGATTGCCTTAAATTATTCAGGAAATTTGACATGGTATTAAGAGCCTTAGTAAAAACCGTCGTAAACGCTTATTCAGCATTCATCTATCGAAATTATTTTATTAATGGCTAAGAAGTGATCAGTTAAAATGAAAAAGCTGGAATTTAATATTATCGTAGTCAACTACTTATTTTGAGGAATTTTTGATGAAATAATTACGTTGTAATGAATTTTAGTGTGACACTAAATTAAAAACGTTATTTAAAATCCAATTCACCCTGAATTTGTTTGCTCTGATAGTTGTTTTATTTATATATTCTTACTACATCTTAACATCATGAAATATATCCTTTCGGTAATCATAAATAGTGAATTAAATTTATATTTCTACTGGCGATTACAATATTCGTTATATTGATGTGAAAAATATAGAATTTAGATTTAATGCCTTCCATAATTGTATCTCTGAATAGAGACAATAATTAACTTATTGTCTCTAATTGTTTGGAAGATTCGACTAATAAATGCTTTTTTGCAGAAATAATAAAGTTCGTGAAAATACATAAAAATGACAATCAATGTGCCAGATATTATTTTTGCACTGTAGTGGATGGCATAATGCAAATAAACTCACATGAACCTTATGTAATAAAAGATTATTACATTATTATTGTGCGCGATATCACGAAAAAGCATCTCCTCCTGATTCATCCTCCCTATCAGTATCAAAATTAGGAGGATGCTGTTTTATCTGAGACGTTATTTAATATTTCCAATTTAATTTATTCGCAATAATATCGTCGATAACTTCTTACAATTAAAAGGTCTGATTATGGTAGCTCACTTCGTTAAACAGGCTTACCGGGTCCTATTAAGCGGTACATTTGTTTTACTGGCTGGCTGTGATAACAATGGTTCTTCATCCAATACCCCGCAAGAGCCGATAGCGCATCTCCCTATCAAAATACCGGGTGAAGCAGCCCATGCTGGTGATTTACAGGCCGTGATCCATCTGGTGGACATTGCTAAATTAAGTCAAAGTCCGATAACAAATCATGACTACAGCACTAACACGCTTTATCTATGGAACGATAAAAACTGTGATTCTTTGGCTTCTCCCTCATTGAGCTGGGATGATTTCAGTGCAATTCCTACGGGCAGCGATAGTTATGGCCCTTATTGGGTTGTGCCGTTAAACAAAAACGAGGGCTGTATTAATTTTATCGTGCGTGATAGCAACAACACTAAATTGATCGACAGTGACCTGAGAATTTCCTTCTCCGATTTCAGTAACCGTACCATTTCTGTGATACCCGGCAGTAATCAAATCTATAGCAGTCGGGCGGAAGCCTTTGAATCTGTGTTCGGTGTTTCCCAGGCTTCGGCCCACTGGGTCGATAATCAAACACTGTTGTGGTCAGGTGGAGCAGATAAGCCTTATGTCCGCTTATATCATAGCCGGAGCAAAGTCGTAGCCAATGATCAAGGAAACTTTACCGATAGTTATCTGGCATTAACACCGACGACCCTGAGCCAGAAAACAGCTGTTCGATTTCCACACTTGAAGAATTTAACAGCGTTCCACCTGCCGGAAAACACGGATATCGAGACATTACTCACCGGTGATTTGGTCGTGTTGGCGACTAATAAAGAAGGTTTGTTATTATCGGCGACTCAAGTACAAACTGCCGGAGTGCTGGATGACCGTTTTGCCGATGCAGCTGACAGGTTGGAATATGGTGCGCTGATCAATGATGCAGGTGTTATTTTCCGTTTGTGGGCGCCTACTGCTCAGAATGTTGGGCTGGTTATCTACGATACAGATAAACAGATAATCGCCAACCATCCAATGAGCCGTGATCCTGCTAGTGGCTCTTGGTCATGGCAAGGTGATAAGGTGCTGGTTGGTGCTTACTACCGTTATGCCCTAACGGTGTTCCATCCACGTTCCCGTAATGTGGAACACTATGAGGTCACTGATCCCTATTCCCACAGCTTATCCACCAATTCGGAATACAGTCAGGTAATCAACTTGGATGATGAGGCACTGAAACCACAAAACTGGGATAGATTGATCATGCCGCGTTCGCAAAATACACCGGCGGACATTGCGCGCATGGCCATATATGAAGCTCATGTCCGTGATCTCTCCGTTGCAGATAGCACGGTGCCAGAAGCCTGGCGTGGTAAATATTTGGCTCTGACCGCTAACAACAGCGATATGTTCAAGCATCTTAAGGCATTGAGTCAGGCCGGAGTCACTCATATGGAGCTGTTGCCGGTATTTGATTTGGCTTCCGTTAATGAATTCAGCGACCAAGTAGCTGATCTTAACCACCCATTCAGTCGCTTATGTCAGGTTAACCCTATGGTGAGAAATAGTCGCTTTGCTGATTACTGTAATAGTTCACAAACCGTAGGTGAAGTGTTACAGGAATTGCTGAGTGGTGACAATGCAGATAACCCACAGGTACAAGAGCTGAATGCGATGATTGCAGAAACCGACTCCTACAACTGGGGCTATGATCCGTTCCATTACTCAGTACCGGAAGGCTCTTATGCCACAGATGCGGAAGGTTCGGTACGTATAAAAGAGTTTCGCGCCATGATTCAGGCTATCAAGCAACAACTGGGAATGAATGTGGTTATGGACGTAGCGTACAATCACACCAATGCTGCGGGCCCAACAGACAGATCTTCCGTGTTGGATAAGATAGTCCCTTGGTACTACCATCGCCTGAATGAAATCAGTGGTAATGTTGAATCCAACACCTGTTGCCACGATACGGCGCCAGAGCACCGCATGTTCGCTAAACTCATTGAAGACTCATTGGTTACCTGGGTTAAGGACTATAAGATCGACGCGTTCCGATTTGACTTAATGGGCTTTCATCCTAAGGCACAGATGTTATCGGCGCTGGCAAAAGTACGTGCAATTAACCCATCGGTCTACTTCTTCGGTGAAGGTTGGAATTCCGGGCAGGACGATCGTTTCGAGATAGCTTCACAGATTAATCTTAAGGGTACTGGAATTGGTACTTTCTCTGATCGATTGCGTGATGCAGTACAGGGTGGTGGACCGTTCGATTCTGCTGACAGCATTCGTATTAACCAGGGAGTGGGTAATGGTGCTGGAACGTTACCTAACGAACAGACTTGGTTAAATGCTAATGAGGTGCGTCATCTAGCGGATCTGGTACGTTTGGGTATGGCGGGCAATCTGGCTGATTTCGTGTTGATCGATAAAGATGGGGTGGTGAAAACCGGTAGAGAAATTGACTATAAAGGGACTATAGCCGGTTATGCTGCTGATCCGATTGAGGTGATCAATTATGTATCCAAACACGATAACCAAACGTTATGGGACATCATCAGCTACAAAGCTGCGCGTGAGGCGGATCTGGCAACTAGGGTTCGTATGCAGGCAATATCCCTCGCTGCTACATTCCTTGGACAGGGATTGGCTTTCGCCCAACATGGATCGGAACTACTGCGTTCTAAGTCTTTTACCCGTGATTCCTATAATGCCGGCGATTGGTTTAACCGTGTCAGCTACACTTATCAAGACAACAACTATGATGTTGGAATGCCGGGTCTGCGTGATGATGGTGGAAATTATGCATTGATTGAACGAGTGAAAAACGTAGCGGATAAACCAGGCCAAACTGAGTTATTGCAGATGACAGCTTTTTATCAGGAACTATTGCGCCTGCGTCAATTCTCACCTTTAATGACGCTCGGTGATGGTGCATCGGTTAAGCAACGTGTCGATTTTCGTAATGTCGGACCGAATCAGCAACTCGGATTACTGGTGATGACGATAGATGATGGTAATACCACCGATGATGACCGTGATTTGCGGTTTGACGGTTTGGTGGTGATGATCAATGCTGCACCATGGTTTGCTACGGTGAGAGACCTTAATGTCAAGGGATTGAAGTTGAACGATATTCAAAGCGAGCTGGGTAATACCTCGTTGGCGGCCGGTATCAGAATAGCGAAAGATGGCGCAGTTACGTTGCCAGCTTGGTCGGTAGCTGTGCTGGTTTTACCACAAGATAGCGTTCGCGGTACTGGTTTGCCCGTTCGCAGGAAGTAACGCGCAGGAATTTTCCACTGTTTGCATCGGGGCGGTCTGTCCAGACCGCCCATCTTTAAACTTCGAAGGGTACTCCCGCCGCTTCCCTTGTTAATGATAATGGAGACATTGTTTATCATCTTATATTCTCTCTCTGATCATAGCGCCTAATAATTACAAGAGTTAATAACAGGCGTTGACATAATAAAAAACATGATGATATGGTTTTTATTTGATTGTGAATTATACAAAATTCTTGGTGGTGGCTTTTTGGAAAGGGTGGTAGGCCAGTACTCATTTAATCGCTTTTTACTCATAATCACACAGCGGGAGGCAAGTTGAATTTCCAAGGGTTACAGGCAAAGTACCGCCGTCTATTTCAGGAAAGTGCTGCCTGGAAATTGTTAAGAGCTGATAATTCCCCTTTAATTTTGGCATTTCTGGGGGAGTTGTTTTCGGAGGATAGTGAAGTCCCTTTTAGTCGTGCCCGCGTGTCACTCGACGCAGAGCTGGTACGCTGTCGTGAACTTGGTCTTTGGGAAACGGAAACGGGTGCCGGCACTTATCTCAATAAATGGATTCGGGAAGGCTGGTTGCGTGAGATGGATGACACATTAACAAAAACAGATGCCAGTGAAATTGCGCTCCGTTTTAGCCAAGGTCTTGATGAACGAAGTTCAGGAACCACTGCGTCTCATCTTCGAATTGTTCAGGAAGCGGTCAGGGACTTTGCGGTGGCGATTAGCCCAAATGTCGATGAGCGTGTCACGCTTTTGGAAGATAGAAAATCCGAAATTCAGAGAGAGATTGATGCCCTGAGGGCCGGTGTTGTAACCGAGCTGACCGAGGTTGAGCAGCGGGAGAGAATTCGTGAGATCTACCAGTTGGCTTCTGTTTTAACGGGTGATTTCCGCCGGGTTGAAGATGAAATTCGTCGGTTGGATCAGGAAATTCGTATTCAAATTATTGAGGGAGACTCCACCAGAGGAGATGTTCTTCTCTCTGTTTTGGAAAAAGAAGCGTTGCTGGCTAAAACGGATGCCGGTAGTGCGTTTGAAAGCTTTTTTGATTTGTTATGTGATCAAAATAGAACTATGGAGCTGCGGGATCAGCTTCGAAGCATTTTAAATCGTCCGGTCGCAGAACACTTAACTACCCAGCAACGGCAATTCTTAAATCAGCTCATGCGAGAATTGAGCCGCGAGAGTGACAGAGTTTTTCAAATCAGGCGAAGAACGGAAGAGAGCTTGCGTGCTTACATAGAGAGTGGCACAGCTCAAGAAAATCGTGCTGTTGATAGATTGCTTGGTCAATTGGAACGACTTGCTGTTGAATTGAAGAATGCTGATTGCGACTTGCAAACAACAACAGCTCTTTCATTGCCCGTTGGGGCGGCAAGTATTAGTTCTCCCGAAAGCATGCTCCTTAAATCACCCGATGAAAAGCTGGATACCTCAGGTGTTGAAGAACAGTTTAACTCTCGAGAACCGAGTATACAGATGCTGGATTGTCTTGATGCTGTTCAAATCCGATTGATCGCTGAGAGGGCGTTAGAAACGTTAAAAGAGTTTGGTCCAATGACGATTGCATCTATTGCGCATTATCACCCGCTTAATTCAGGGTTGGAGGAGTTAGTTGCCTATTTGCGGGTTGCGAAATCTGTCGGGGCTGCATCATTGGAAGAGAAGGAATCAATTGAAATTAATGATAAACAGGGAATTCGCTTGCGGGCGTCTATCCCCACTTTTCTTCTGAGTGCAGACCTGTTTCCAGACAGTTTGGATGAATTGGTGCTGTAATGGTGAATAGCGTAGTGGTGAATAAAAAGTGGCTGTAGATTTCATAGTGAGGGTTGGAATGCATAAAGACAAAAAGTTGAATAAAGATAATGGCGCCCCCGCAACCCTTGGGAAGTCTGATTCAGATCCTCAGAAAGAGCAGCAAACAGGGTTCTTCGATCAGTTGATAAAACATCATACTCAATCAGAGTATAACCCGCTTACAGGCACATCTGTTGTTGAATCTGATGTCGCTGCCAATAAAAGTTCATCCGTTGAAGTTGATGATGTGTTAGTCAGTGATCACCCTGAAAGTTCAAACAGTGGCATGCCGCCTGATGCACGCCGGGTATTGGTTAGCTTGCTGCGTCAGGGCGTTATATTGTCTTCACAGAAAGCCAAGTTGTTTGAATTACTCTGTCGATACCAATGTGCTGTACGCAAACATCTGTCAGAAGTCTATTTGAAGTTGGTCTTAGATGAGAAAGCGGGTGTCGCTTTTATAGCCGGTTTTCAAAATGAGGAAGATACCGCATCATTGGGTATAGATGATGAAGAGGTTGTCTCTCTGATTAGCCGAAGGACGCTCTCTTTATACGATACGTTGTTGCTGTTAGTGCTGCGCAAACACTACCAGGACCGGGAAACGTCGGGCGAGCAAAGGATTATCATTGATATAGAGCGTATAGAATCCCATCTGACACCGTTTTTACCGCTGACAAACAGTACTAAATCTGACCGGAGAAAACTCAAGGGCGCTCTTGAGAAAATGGTGACGAAAAAAATATTGAGTTCGGTGCGGGGAAGTGAGGATCGCTTCGAGATTACACCGGTGATCCGCTACGTAGTCAGCGCTGAATTCCTTGAAAGTATGTTGAATGAATACCTGAAAATGGCGGGCGAAAAGGGTATTGAGCTAAATAAAAACGGCGGCAACGCTGTTGATTATCAAGATGGAGAGGAGGAAACAGGAGATGAAAATGACTGATCAAACTCTTTCGGCTAATTCATTATTTCATGTTGGTCAAATCAGATTAGCCGAACTCTCAGTTTATAACTGGGGTTCATTTAACGGCTTGCATACCGCGTTGATCGATCCGATGGGAACCTTGGTCACTGGGGATAACGGCGCGGGAAAATCAACGTTTATTGATGGTCTTATGGCTTTGCTCCTTCCTGCCGGAAAGGCAACCTTTAATGTGGCTGCGGCGCAGGGAGATCGTTCTGACCGGACTTTACTTTCTTATATGCGGGGAAGTTTTGGATCTGCCCATGATGGCGCGGGTACGAGAGTCAGAAGTAAGCGTGAATCTGGCGTGGTGACTGGGCTGAGAGCGTTATATCAGGGTGATGATGGTTCAAAAATCACACTTGCGGCACTTTTCTGGATCACTAAATCGACGAATGTGCTGGCGGACGTGACACGAGTTTATGTTGTCGCTAAAAGAGACCTGACTCTTAAGGAAATGCTTGATGCTTTTGGGGATGGTAATGCCCGATCATTCAAGCAATGGCTTCGTGATGACCCGGCGATTACGTGCTGTGATGATAATTTTTCCGATTATCAGGAGTTGTACCGAAAGCTTCTGTATATGGACAATAAGAATGCGCCTGCACTGTTGTCGCGGGCGTTGGGCTTGAAAAAAATTGATGATTTAACCGGGTTGATTCGTGAATTGGTACTTGAACCGAGTACAGTCAAAGATGATGCCAAAAAGGTAGTGGAAGAGTTTGCTGATCTGGTGGCGATTCATAGTCAATTAGTGGATGCAAGAGCACAACAGGTGCACTTATCCAGGTTACCTGAACTCAGCGCAATTATCGAAAAAACGGCGAAAGAATTTGAGGCGCTGACGGTCGAAAGAAATAGCCTTCCGGTCTATTTTGGGGAAATCTTCGCACAATTGTGGAGTGAGAAAATTGCCGATATTGAGGCTGAACTTGAAGCACTATCCCTTAAAATTAAGCAAGCGGAAGGGCAGAAAATCGATGCGGATAAGCTGGTTGAACGAAGGCATGAGGAATATCTTCAGTTTGGCGGGGATAAAATAGAGTCGCTTCGAAAAGAGATGGGTCATACCCAAGATCAATTGAATCGGGTGGTCAGAAATTCATCACAATATCAAACTCATGCCAACGAGCTGGCTCTTCCTTCTGTATTAGAGGAGGCTGTATTTCTCAAAAATCAATCCGAAGCATCAGCCAGACTTGCCAGTATTCAGCGAGACGAAGAAGAGTATCAGGACAGGTTTGCCACCATCAGTGCCAAATTCAGTGAGTTGCAAGCAAATATCCATGATATCTCTCAGGAAATTCGGGAAATCGAGGCAAGGCCGGATTCTAATATTGATGTGAAATATCAGCAATTGCGGGATGAGCTGGTTAATTCCTTAGAATTAAGTAAAGACCAATGTGTATTTATCGGTGAGCTTATCGACGTCGAAGATCATGAAAAGATATGGCAAGGCGCGATAGAGAGGGCGTTGGGCGGGTTACGAACAACACTGGCTGTGCCACATCATTGTTATTCGATGGTGACTCGCTGGTTAAATGCCCGGCATACGGGTTTACATGTACGCGTTCAAGTTGTGAATAATGCTGCGACTAACCAGGGTCAATCGGCGGAGTTTAAGCCTGATGGTTATTTAAGGAAATTGGTATGGCGCACTCACCCTTATCGGGAGTGGCTCAAGCATCATTTGCAGAGATTTGACCTGCAATGTGTTTCGAATACGGAAGAATTGGATCAAACCCCGTTTTCGATGACACAACAGGGATTAATGCATATGGATAAGGGGCGCTTTGAGAAAAAAGATCAACACCGGATAGATGATAGAAGACGCTGGTGTCTGGGCTTTTCAAACAAATCACGTTTAGCCATTCTTAATAATGATAAAAAAGATTTAAGCTTAAAACTGGAAGAAATCGGGAAAAAGGTGAACCAGGCCCGTCAGGATTTGAATTCTGTTTCTGATCGTAAAATACTTTGGGAGAAGATTCAAAGTTACCGCTGGGATGATATTAATGCTCCTTACTGGCACGAAAAGCTTTCTGATTTGCAGGCTGACCTTAAGGTGTTAGAACAGTCAGGCGGTGATCTTGATAAAGCCAGAGAACGTTGGGAATCGGCTAAAGAGCAATTGGCTCAAATTCAATCGGCATTAAATCAACTCAACTCTGATTCTGGTGGCGTTAAAAATACGCTGAGAAATGCACAAGAAGAGTGGAACAAAGCGCAGGCAAAAGCGGAGAAGGGATTACCTGATTCAGCCAGGCAGTTACTTGCGATTCGGGTAGGCGTGCTTAATACAAGCGATTTAAGCCGGATGGCTGAATTGGTGTCAAAAGTTGAAGAAGATTTGGATCGTCTATTAGATTCTAGCCGGAACAATAAAGACAGAGCGGAAAGATCAGCCATCAGCATTATGGTTTCGTTCAGGTCTAATGATAAATGGCAAGTTTTCACGGTTGACTGGCAAAGTGATATTGGCAGCTTACCTGATTATCTTAATCATTTACGACAACTGGAAGAGGAAGGGCTTCCCAACCTTGTGGAGCAGTTTATTGAACGTTTGAATAAGCATGCAACGCAGTCGCTGGCACGGATTAAAACTAAGCTTGAATCTGAACGGGAAGATATCCTCGAGCGGATTGACATCATTAACCGGGTCCTCAAGCGTACAGAGTTTCGATCGGAGACACATTTAAAGCTGGGTTCAAAGAGGGAGAAATTCCCACATGTTAATGAATTTGAACAGCATCTGCGTAAGGTGCTTAGTCAGGTAACCAGTGATGACCATGAAGCGCGGTTCCGTCAGTTGGCTAAGGTAGTTGAGATCCTTGGGAAAGCCAGTGCGCCAGGCTCCTCAAATACATTAGAAAGTTTAAGGCTGCTTGATCCCCGTTATCAGATGTCATTTTATGCTGAAGAATTGGATATTAATACGGGTGAGATCCGTGATGTATTGGAGTCATCCAGTGGAAAGTCTGGAGGAGAGAAGGAGTCATTCGCGGCGACTATTGTCGCGGCAAGTTTGGCCTACGTTTTAACGCCGATTGGCTATGATCGGCCTGTTTACTGTACTGTTTTTCTGGATGAAGCATTCTCTAATACGGCCGAAACAGTAAGTCGGCGTGTGCTTAGGGTGTTTAGGGAACTGCATATTCACGTTAATTTGATTACACCTTATAAGAACCTGAATTTGGCGAGAGAATCGGCCCGTTCGTTGCTCATTGCCGAAAGAGACCAGGAAAACCACGACAGCCATTTATGTGAAGTCACCTGGGAAGAAATTGACCGGAGAATGGGGGAAGAGAAAGAGAAAAAGTTACGTATCGAACTTGAGAAACTGATATGAAAAGAGAGATGAATGGGGTGCGCTGGGGGTTACTACCGGCGCAGGTTAAGAAGCTCATTAAGCAACGTGAGTGGGATAATCTTTCCTCACTAAAGGCGCGATTACTGGGCAGCAAAGCATTCCCTGTCCGCGTTGGTTTAAAACCCCCCAGAGGCAGTTCTGCCATATCAGATATGGTTCATTTTCAGCGATTTGTTGAAGAGTGGAAATCATTTCCCTATCAAGACCATGTGGAGTGGTCTTCCAAAAATTTCCGGGAGTTGTCTGAGCAGAGAATCCCGACTTTTGTTGTCATTGAATCGATGCAATATTTGATTCAATTTTTAGGGAATGATGCCCTTTCCCGCAGTAAGGTATGGGAAAGGAATATGAAGCCATTCTTACGGATTGATAAAGATCTCTATCCTGCATTGGTTAAATGTATAGATATTGTGGAAAAACTCTCTCTGAGAGATGCGGAATTATTGGCAAAGCTGCTCCCACAATTAAAGCAAGGCTTGGGGGAAGGACAATATTTAAGAGCATTACCTCTCATTGGTATTGATACTAAGTTTCTTGAGAACCACCAAATCCTGATCGAAGAGCTGACCGATGTGATTCACAAAGGTGCCGTTTCAGCATTTGGAGGCCTTACTGCTTGGTTGGGTTGTTTAACAAATCCCAAGGGCTGGTTAACCATCAGACCGCTTTGCCATACTGCGACGGTTGGGCTTGGTGGAATTCCGATACTTCAAATACCGGGTGAATTACTTAAACAGCACGAACTTCCAGCATCGAATATATTAGTCGTCGAAAACTTACAGTCTGGTTTGGCGTTACCTGACATGCCTGACACAGTAGCGGTGATAGGAGGAGGGAAAAACGTTGCCTGGATGGATGCGGCATGGTTGAAAGACAAACGTGTAGGGTATTGGGGAGATATTGATACCTGGGGCTTGTCTATTCTCAGTGACGCCAGAGATAAGTTTGTGGATATTAAATCCCTGATGATGGATGTTGAAACCGTTAAAGTTCATGAAGATAGAATGGTTCCTGAACCAAATCCAGTTGAATCCAATCCTTCATCGCTAAATGAAGATGAAGCAAAGTTGTTTAATGATCTCATCTCTGGCCGGTTCCACTCTTCACGTTTAGAGCAGGAGCGTCTTTCATCTGATTACATTAGAAACAAACTTGTAGATTGGTTGTTCTAATTCGGAAGCTGCCAAGCGCATGGTGTTTTCTGTTTATCAGAAATTATTACTTTCCTGGTGTGCGTCGAAACGGTGCGTGATCAGATTGGCAAATGCCTGACTTGCAGCGCTTCGATACGCCCCGTTGCGCCATAACAGCACAGCGTTGCGCTGCGGCAACGGAGGTTGAATGGCAATGGAATAGAGCCCTGCCTGCTCGTGGGCTATGACATCAGGTAACAAAGTTGCGAGCCGTCCCCGGCGGACAATTTCTACGATTGCGCTGATTGAGTTAGCCTCAATTACAATGCGCGGCGTGATCCCCTGCTTCTGGAAGTACAAATCGATATGGCTTCGCGTTGCAAAATCTTTGTTTAATAACGCTAATCCTTCATGTTCCAGCATTTTCGCTGTTAATGATGTTTGTTGACTGATGAATTGATGCGATTGACTAACGATCAGACTGAGTGTTTCGATGAACAATGGCTCGCTATCAATGTCGGGGGATCGTACCTCGGAGAACGCGATGCCGAGATCGAGCTGGTTCTCCGTTAAAGCCGCTTCTATCTGATCTTGCGTCATTTCCTTGATATTCAACTCAATTCCCGGATAGTGTGCGTTGAAACGCTCTACCCAATGGCCGATGAAGTAAGTCGTGAAGGTGGGTGTCATGGCGAGCCTGAGCAATCCACGGCTTAAATCCTGTACATCGTGAATCGCACGCTGCCCAGCATCCAGATCTTGCAATGCACGGCGGGCATAACTTGTGTATACCTCGCCAGCGTCGGTGAGCCGTACACTCCTTCCTGATCGGTCGAATAACTGCACATGCAGTGACTCCTCAAGTTGCCTGATTTGTTGCGATAGGGTTGGCTGCGAGACGTGAAGTTCCTCTGCGGCGCGAGTGAAGTTCTGATGTTCGGCAACTGCCAGCAGATAACGAATGTGTCGTAGCAGCATGTTAATTAACTATTTGAAAGTAATATGGAAATAATGACAGGCCGATCGTTGAAACTATAGAAAAATTTGCTCATTTTTCACCTGTCAGCTGTCTTATCGGCCACGATGGAGTGAAGACTATAAGGGCTTCCCGAGCGTGTCAACTATTGGTAAATACTATAGAGATGATAGTAATCCGATCTTTGACGCTATAGATAAATTCGTTCATTCTTCATCCATCAGTATGTTTCTGCAACGCAATTCATGTTTCACCACGGCATTTAATAGCCGATTAATCCAAAGGAAATCATTATGACACAATCTCAATATTCCCAAACTCCCCGCCAGATCCTTACCGATGCTATTATCGACGCCAAAACACGCAAGAATTTGACTTTTGAGGATATCGCACAAGGAACGGGCCTGAGTCTCGCATTCGTTACCGCTGCGTTGCTAGGTCAGCATCCATTGCCTGCCGACACTGCGAGGATAGTAGTTGACCGGCTTGAACTTGATGAGAATGCTTTCATTCTGCTGCAAACTATCCCTGTGCGCGGTAGTATCCCAGGAGGTGTACCGACTGATCCGACTATTTACCGATTCTACGAAATGGTGCAAGTTTATGGCTCAACGCTTAAGGCGCTGGTCCATGAGCAGTTTGGTGATGGCATTATCAGCGCGATTGATTTCAAACTTGATATCAAAAAGGTTGATGATCCTAATGGCGGTTCCCGTGCTGTGATTACCCTCGACGGGAAGTATTTGCCGACCAAACCATTCTAAAGCGATTGTTGGTATCGGCAAGGGAGATAAGCTCTCTCCCTTGCCGTCTCACAGAATGAATATCCAATTGCGGCTTAAAACTTATGGATTAGTAATTTCGGTTGTCGTATGAGATAGATAAGGAGCAGGATCAAATTTGCTATTGTGCTGTCTGAAGGTGTGAGCAAAATCAGGCCATATCAGTGTTAAACGCTTATTTCGGGAATCACGGTACCAGCTTGTACAATTATCTCCAACCCATACTGTGCCATTAATCTGCTCTTGTAATTCGGTTACATAACGATGTTGAGCTTCGGGAGAAACCTCAAGTACGCAGTTGTTATTTTTCTTGCTGTATTCAATAGCACCGAGAATATACTCTATTTGAGACTCAATCATATAAATCATTGAGTTATGAGTAAGCGTCGCATTCGGTCCGTTGATAATAAATAGGTTTGGAAAACCTGTAACAGTGGTTGATGCGAAAGCTTCCATACCCTGGGCCCAGTGATCAGCAAGGCTGAGGCCATCACGGCCATGAACCAGGCGGGAATAAAGTGGCTGGGTGGTTTGAAAACCAGTACAGAAGATCAACACATCAAGTGGATAACTGTTGCCGGCCGCTGAAACTGCATTTTGCCCATCTATATGCTGTAAGGCTGAGGTTTCGAGTTTGACGTTATCGCGTAGAAAAGTAGGATAATAATTGCTTGCAATCACAAACCTTTTACAACCTGCTTCATAGCTGGGGGTAAGTTTTGCACGTAATTCTGGATCGGAGATTTGCCGTTTAAGATGATCTGAGGCTATACGTTTGAATTCTGCAAGATATTGCGGAATAGAACGACGGGCTGGGTACATAGATTCAAAGTGCCAGAATATATCTGCACGAAGAGCGGGAATAGACTCTGGATCGCGTCGGAAACGCTGTTTTTCACTATCGGAATAACTTCGGTCAGGACGTGGAATTATATAGGATGGGTTTCGCTGGAAAACAACAAGTTCAGAGACACTTTGCGCCACTTCAGGCACTATCTGAGTTGCGGAAGCGCCTGATCCGATGATACCTACTCGCTTACCTTGAAGAGAGACATCATGTTTCCAGCCGGCTGAATGAAAAACTTCCCCCGTAAAGCTGTTCAAATCTTCGATTTGTGGAAGATTTGCATCTGTTAAATGCCCGGTACCTGTTACCAAGAACCGCCCACTGAAAACCCCTGCGGTGGTGATAATTATCCAGCGCTCTTTTTGGTTATCCCAATAGGCTTTTTCAACGTTGGCGCCAAAGCGGATATGAGGCAATAGCCCTTCATCCCTGGCTGTATCCTGAAGATAAGTGAATATTTCATTCCCTGGTGAAAAAATATGAGACCAGTCAGGATTGGGGCGAAATGAGTAAGAATAAAGGTGTGAGGGGATATCACAGGCTACACCGGGATAAGTATTATCGCGCCAGGCGCCTCCTACATCATCGGCACGTTCGAGAATGAGGAAATTGTGCTGAGATCTGCGCTTAAGCTGGGCTCCCATACCAAGGCCGGCAAAACCTGCGCCGATGATAATAATCTCTGCATCTGTGACCTGCGATATATCTGCTTGTGGATTATGTTCTGGTGTACTTTTATTCATAATGGCTCTCCAGAGCGTAAAAGGGATTATATCTGGTCAGCGGGAATAATGGTCCCGGCAGGGTAAAGTGAAGGTGCTGCGCAGAACTGGTCAATAACCAACATTAACTGGGCAGGGCGTTCATAAATGACAGCGTGCCCGGCTTCTATCTCTATATAGCGTGCGTCCGGAATTGCGCCGAAAAGTGCTTTGCTATGGTAGGTGGGGGTTATGTTATCGTGTGTACAGCCAATAATCAGCGTTGTGGCTTTTATCGTAGGAGCAATGTGAGTGATATCAACGCGGGCATCAAGATCTAGTTGCAATATATCGAATTCTCCCGGATTGATGTTTTCAAATCCGGTTGGAGGTGGGTCTGGAACCATATTCACATGACCTGGGACACCACCAGCACAATACATGACGAATTCTGTAAGAACCGGTGAGTTGGTCTCACATAAATGACGCCAGACAGCAAAAAATCTTTCCATCTGTAAATCTGTTTTCAGCCATCCTGCTAGCAGAACCAAATTACGAACTAGATCCGGACGTTTAGCGGCGACAGAAGCAGCAACGACGGAGCCTATAGAATAACCTATCAGGGTGACAGATTCCCCTGGAGCCGCTGTTTCAATAACGGCTTCGACCTGTTTTCCAAGGTGTTCAAGAGTCAGGGTTTCGCCTGCTTTCACTGGTTGAGAAAAATCCAGTGATATAACAGTGTGTTTTGTGGCTAGGAGTGGAAATAGATGACAGAAATGCAGCGTTGTATTTCCGCTTGTACCATGCACCAACACCACCGTATTACTCTTGGCATTATCCTTAGTCAGGCCTGGAGGTTTAGCTGTGAAGAACCTGACATCCTTTCCATCTACCTTTACAGTACTTTCATTAACATTAAATTCTTGATCGGATTTATTCATGGTAGTTATATATCTCCCTATAGATATGGGCAATGGCTAAATATTGAGCTTTATTAGTTATCGTGGTTGTCATTATTCTGTCTTGGTAACAATTAGTTCATTGAATAATTATTTTGTTACTTCTTAAATAAAGTCATAACTAAGTATCAGGCTATTGTCAAATCTATAAGGTTGAAATTGTGCCTATACTTGAATACTTTTATTATAAAATTAAATTGCTCTGAATTATTTATTATATTTTAGTGATAAATAATCAAATCGCAAGTTATTAACCAGGGTGAAATAATTATGATGCTAAGTATATTAGGGAATTAAGAGCGCAGAAATGAAATCAGTTGTTTCTTATAGCAATAAATGGCATCGCATCTTTTATCATTTAAAAGCCAATTCTTTGAGTGGGACAGCCAAGTTGGCAACACTGAATAGGTGTGGCGTTGTTTGCCAACTCAAGTTCAGTGTTTATTCCTGGATAATAACGCAAGGGTTCTGTCAGGCTGGTGGGAGAAAGCATCAAAATATTAATTCTATATATTGGACTATTTTCTTAATTTCTTCTTTTACATTGACAGGTTTTCATCCTCATACCATAGTAATTACATCATATATAGTTTGTTTTCTTTGATCTGTTGGTTTGCTTGTATTCTCAAATAATTCATTTGATCTATTATTCTGACTTTATTCAGTAATAGCTTATATAATTAAGAAAAGCCAGTGATTGAAACAAATTAGAGGTAAATTATGAAGGAAATACAATTTCCTCTGTTTTGCAGAAAGACAATTTGGGTTCAGATTTAAAAAACACTATCAGACTATTTTCCGCAGTATTTTGTGATACTTAACGCACATTAAGGAGATGAAAAATGTCTAATCAAGCTGTGAATGAACAACATCCGCAATATGCGGTGGCAGAAGGGGAAAAACGTGCTATACGCACGATTAAGCTATTTATTTCTCTGGGTTTTATCGCAGAGGCTGGATTTCTTTTAATGAGTTTTATTTTATTTCCCGACAATGGCCCGCTGGTATGGCGTTTGGTATGGGCTCTTGGTTTATGCGGTATCGGCATGGGGGCCGCCGTTGGGGGATTGACCTATCTGCTCTCAGCCCGTTTTATGCCTGGAAGCGCTGGAGCTTATATCATGACCGCAGTGAGTAGTGCTCTGTTTTTCAGTGTTTGCCAGACACTTTGCTGGGGGTTGGACCATAACGTGGGGCTGAATTATTGGGGCTCAATAGACATGCCGTTGTTGTTCCTTATTAAGGGATACACTGCTGCACTCATTGCTGGTATTTTGGGCAGTTTTCTTCTTAACTCGATAAAAGGTGCAAGATTCCTTGACTGTCTAAAGGTGTTTTAGTGAATAAAGAATCGAGTTTGCCCAACAGCTTCGTTATTTCCGTATTTCTGGCTGTGCTGGCTGCATGTCTGAACCTTATATTGTGGCGTGCCGATATTCTGGAAATGGCGCACAACACTGCGCTGAAAGGGTTAATGGCTGTTTGGTATATATTGGGCTGGGGTTTTGCCGCAGGTTGCCTGACCGCTCTCGCCATCCATTCAATCAGAACAAGATTACCTCAGATGGCGGGGGCGGTGGTCGCCATGCTGATAAGTTTTCTGCTGGTTACGGGAACTTGCGGCCTGGTTTATGCCTACCTGACAAATTCCGCTTTCATGCAAATTGCTATGGGTGGCGAGGCTCATCATCATTCCCCAGTAAGTCAGGGAACTATTCTTGGTTTTATTGCGCAGCTACTGCCCAGTTTATGTGCGATCGTTATCTCGATAATAAATGCTTTTTCAATAAAAGTGGGAAAGTGGTTCAGGTTATGAGCCAGCTTTCAATGCGTAGCTAGTTGGCGGTTCTTCTCCCATCTTGTCATGGTGCTCAGTTCCCCGACATAAAGCGAAAGACACCAGGTCCCAGTTTTGCGAATGCAAGATTGGGGCTTTTTTTATATGTGTTGATATGTAATGCATTTATTAATTCTGAATGTAAATAAATGTGTACAATAAGATTAATGCGAGAAAATCATTCAATATTTCATGTGGTATATGTATGTATTTAAATTGTTTTTCAAATATAAGAATAAGGAATGTTGGGAGGTTATAAAAACATGAGTTGGCTCACAATAATAAAATTTTTAATTTAACAGCTAATTTACATAAAGGAATGTGTTGGCTTATATTTAATTTTACTTACGGTAAATAAATTAATGTTAACCTAAACTGTGAAAGGAGTAATTATGGACTATCAATTTCTAGATAATATTTTTTTTTACAAAATAAAGATAGGTGTAAATATATGTTTATGCCTATCATAATCTGGATGATAACCGATGAAAAAGTACATTAGTATAGGTGTAAATGAACTTGATACTTATCTTGATTATGCTATTTTAAGTATTATAGCTATATATAGTCTGCATTCTACGCCATCCGAAATGGGAATATTAGGTGCTTGCTTCGCTATTCCATTCCTGGTGGCAAGTGGATTATTTGGCAAGCTGTTTGACAACGGGAGTATATTAAAATGGAGGATACTGCTGTTCTTTATTAATGGCATTGTCATGCCTTTTTTATCTGTAGCTGATCCAATTATATTTCTTTATGTAATTACATTAATCAAGACAACTTGTCGGTGTGGTCTTGGAATATCAAATACAAAATTGAATATAGATGATAATGAATCTCAAAGATTTTATGAAATTTATGGATATATTACTAACTTTAGCAGGATAGCCATTCCATTATTTGTTGTTTATTTAAACACGTACTATGGGTTATGGTTTGTCCTGTCATTATCAATGATATTTAACTTAGTCGGCATGCTGACATCATACTTTGATAATACTTTTCGGTCTGATGAAAATAAAGATATAAATTCTACTGCCGTAGAACGTTTCTCACTTATACAGCAATTGAAAAGTAAACCGGACTTATATTTACTTGTTTCGGCCTATACTTTGTCAAACTTAGCCTTTTTTCTTAGCAATGATATGCTTGGTATCTTCTTCGAGAAGATTGGACAAAGTGAAAGTAGCATAGGCTACATAATTTCACTTCTCGGGATCGGTGGCATAGTAGGAACGAGAATTTCTGGTTGGTTACTTAAAAGATTGTCAGCCAAGAATCTCCTGTTATTTTCCATTATGGTTAACTTTGTGGCCTTTTGGGGGGTTGGTTTTTTAGACGCAAAAACAAATCATTATGCTACATACTATTTATTAATTTTCCTGGTTGGTACGGCTTCTGGTGTGACATTTTTCGCAATCAGATACGGCGTAAGAAATATTATTGGTTTTGAACATGTAGGGAAAGCTACAGGAGGTATACAGAAAATTTCATCTGTAGTGGCAATTTTGATGCCAATTATTGGGGGGTATACTGCAAAACTTATTTCTATCGAATTTACTTTCAAATTAACAAGTATCCTGCTTGCAGTGATATTCCTGTATTTTTTATTTAAAAAGTATAAATTAACTGAGAAGAGGAATATGTATGTATAATTCAAATAAGCTTATTGCAGGTCTCCGGTATCAGTAAGACCCTATAATTTTCTCAATATTGGTTGTTTAGAAGTTTCTCCTGATGCTCAGACGAGGGGCGATAAACACTCAAAAAGTTTTGATTGTTGTATAAGAACGTCATAAACCCACAAATAGACGGAGATTAAACCAGCAAATAGACGCTATACAAACCAGCATTTAGACGGTAGCATAACCAACAAATAGACGGGCCAATTTAAGCTTCATTCTCCACATTGCACAAAAGAACAGCTTTGAATAACACACTACACCCAAGATACATAGCACCACAGCTCAAGGTAGCATTGGTTGATACGCCAGTGGTGTGCCTGCTCGGTCCTCGCCAGGTCGGCAAAACAACGTTGGCGAAAGCGCTAGAGCCTGGGCGGGCTTACCTAACTTTTGATGACAGCACTTTGCTTAATGCGGCTAAAGCTGATCCTACGGGATTTGTACAAAGCTTGCCAGAACGTGTCACATAAAGCCCCAAGACATTCATATTTATCTTGATGTTGATACTTATATTGGTAGCAAAACATGTGGACAAGCTTGTAAGCATTGTTGGTTTGTTAACTATGAACACGTTAAAAAGTTAAAGTTTAAAGATAATGAAGGAGTAAATATTACTCGTTTTTTAAGATCAAAAGGTTATAAAGTCTATCCAAGATACACGGATAGTTTTGCTTATGATGGTGAACTGATGCGACATTATGGTGTTGCGAGAGCGAGAACTTATTTTGAAGGTGATACATCATCCAGCGTTGCAATGGAGAGTGGAGAGGCTTGGACAAGTGGTCGGCCATTATTAAGTGAAAAATCAGAGTCTCTTTTAGATACGGCAAGAGATTATGGATACCGGACAATCACACTTACTTTTCACGGATTAATTAACGAAAAAGGAATAATTTCTGATAGCTATGAATACCCAATAAAAGGGGTTTTGTATGGCACAGACCTTGAGCGTGTTTTAAAAATTATAAAGGATTACAACGCAAAAAATAGAGATATTTTTAATGGATTTAGAATAGGCATTGGTATCACTGTAGGGTCACACAACGTATCGAAAGAAATGCTCGAACGTTATCTAGATTATTTCAATAAAATAGGAATCGATACTCTGCGATTTAATAAATTCTTTGATCATGGAGGAAAGCACCCTCACCTAGAAATAACGCATCAAATGTGTGCTGATTTTTATAAGAATATAAAATATTTTCATGAAAATATTTTATTAAATTTTCAACTAGGTGTGAGTGAGGACTTTGGTTCTTTTGGGATAGATGTTTTAGGATTACCGCCATCTGTTGGTCATTGCCAGGCGGGCAAACAACTTTTTGCCATTATTCCGTTAAAAAATAAAAAAAGTAGAGAAAAGCATAAAAATTATTTTTATGAAGAGATTGGCGACATTGTAGGGTGTGTGAATATTTTTGAACCTAAAGTAGGAAACTTAACTAGAGTGACTAATGTCCACAATGAAACGATAACATATAAAGTTAATTTTTATCTTGATGAAATTAACGATCTTGTTAATAAAAGATTAAACGGTGTGTTAAAGAATGGGTGTTTTTCTCGTGAGCTAATGAATAACCTCTCTGGTAGATCGATAGAGATTAGAAATGTCTAATAGATTATTAGTAATAGAAAAAAACCCATCCGGTTCGATTGGGTTAAAAAAAGCAAAAGAACTGGGCGCTTATATTATATTCATTGGATCAAGGAAGTACTATAATAAAGTATCTGACAATGATTTACTCTATATTGATGAATTCTTCGAAGCAGATACTAATGATAATGAACTTGTTGTAAATATGGCTAAGCATATCAATGCTAAGAAAAAAATACAGGGTGTTATTACATTTATGGAGTTCTATGTTCCCCTTGCGGCTAAAGTAGCAGAAACATTAGGCCTTAAAGGAATAACATATGAAAATGCATTGAAAGCAAGAAACAAACACCTAATGAGAGAATCTTTTAGGCAAAAAAATGTTCCTATCCCTAAATACGCTCTAATTTCGAATGTTGACAGTGCAAAAATAGAAGCAGCCAAAATTGGGTATCCAAACATTATAAAACCTATTAACATGGCCGGAAGTCGAGGTGTTTTACGTAATGATAATGTCATCGAATTGGAAAGGAATTTCCGTGAAGTCTGTGAAATAACTCCTCCATTTGGAGTAAAAAAAGCTTCTTTATTTTTGATAGAAGAATATCTAGAAGGACAAGAATACAGTATTGAATCTATTTCCTTTAATGGTGTTGTGAACATTATCACAATTACTAAAAAATACGTATCAAATAATGGTTATTTTGTTGAATTAGGGCATACATTACCTGCTAATCTACCATTACAACAAAAAATCGAAATAGAAAAAGTGGTAACACAAGCTTTGCTCGCGTTAGGTATTTATAATGGAGGAGGACATACCGAGGTTAAGGTAACAAGTGATGGTGTCAAAGTCATTGAAGTAGGAGCTCGGTTAGGAGGAGATCATATTCCTGAATTAGTGGAAATGGCTACCGGTATTGATATGTGGAAAGCAGTTATCCAAGTTTCGTTAGATATTTCACCTGACTTGAGTAAGAAGTTCAATAAATATGCCGCTATTTCTTATATCACTGCACCTTCTGGCATTGTTAAAAAGATAAATTACACAAAGAATGACTTTGTCCATTTTGATGTTAACATTGGAGAACATATTAAATTACTGAAAAATAGCTCTCAACGATTAGGATATGCTATTGCGTGTGGCGTAACAGCGGAGCAAGCTGAATTTGAAAGTCACCACCTTAAAGAGAGTGTTATTATCGAAATAGAGTCAGCGTAACTCAATACGTATCCTGGTGAACTAATGGCATCTCTATTCAGATTATCTTTATTAAAACATTTACCTCCCCCAATTTTTATCATGTTACTGGGGACACTGTTAACAAGAGCCGCCTATTTTATGGTTTGGCCTTTTTTAGCGATGATCCTTTATCGGCAGTTTAACATGTCAGCGACAGGAATTGGCGGATTATTGGCGCTGTCAAGTATCTTAGGCTCAGTAACGGGCATTTATACCGGATATTTGTCTGATATTTTTTGCCGCAGAACAATAATGCTTATCGGGGTGATGATAAGCATTATTTCATTCATCATGATTTCCTTCTCATCTTCACCTATATTATATTTAATCTCTATATCCGGAATTAGTATTGGTCGTGCTCTGTTAGAAGCGTGTAGCAAAGCCTTAATTGGCGATTATATTAACTCCCCTAAAGAGAGAGAGTCAATACAATACTATCGATATTATTTGGTCAATGTTGGCGCTGCAATTGGTCCTTATATTGGATTAGCCTCTGGCCTATCGGCACAGAGAGAAACTTTTCTAATTACAGCCATTGTTTATTTTGTTTATGGTATTATGTTGCGTGTCTTTTTATTATCTTCAAAAAAAGAAGAAAAAATAAAAAAAGTCAGCAATGATATTAGTTTTACAAAAACATTGAACATAATTATTTCTCACCGAACATTCGTGATACTTCTATTATGTAATGTTCTTGTTATGTTTGTTTATGCTAACTTTGATTCTACGCTTGTTCAATATTTATCTAGATCAAATATCAACAATGTTACTAGTTTTATTGCTTTATTAGTTATTGTCAACTCATTGACAATTATCACTTTGCAAATGCCAATTTTATTTTTATTAAGAAATTTTACCCCAAGAATAAAAATATTAATTGGTATCATGTTAATTGCCGTAGCTCAAATCATTTTTGCATTCTCACCTATTAATACAGTTTATTATCTTTGTGTCGCAACTGTCATTCTGAGTTTTGGAGAAATAATTGCCATACCTACGTTTAATGTCGAAGTTGATAGGCTCACACCTCACCATTTAAGGGGAGCTTTTTTTGGTGCTTCCAATATGTCAAGTATTGGATCAGCTTTAGCCCCTATTTACGGAGGGATTATGCTTGATTTATTTAATGCTACTCTACTGTTTTCATTATTATCTCTAACTAGCTTGATAACTCTATTGATTTATTATACTTTTTTAATTAAAAAAAATAATTAATGGCGGATGTATGAATTTCAATTTTGATGTTATATTCGATCGTTCTATTTTTTCATCTACTAAATGGACATACCCTCAAGACCCGCTGTATACCGATAACAAGCCAACACCATTATGGGTAGCAGATATGGATTTTCAGTGTCCTCCTTCTGTCAGAAAAGCGCTTTTGAACATCATTGATTATGGTATATTGGGTTACACTAATTGTAGCTTATCAACATTAAATGCGATTATAGACTGGCAAAAAAACAGGCATGACTGGACAATTGAACCTGATTGGATTGTTCAGAGCCCAGGTGTTGTTACTGCGATTGATATTATAATTAATGCACTTTCGGAGCCCGATGATTCTATCATTATAATGACACCTGTTTATGGGGCATTTTCGCGCTCTATACTCGCCAATCAACGCTCCGCAATAACTGTTTCTCTTCATAATATTACTGGTCGATATTTACTTGATTTTGATGAGCTAGAAGAAAGCATTACAGTAAAAACAAAAATGCTTATCCTCTGTAATCCCCATAATCCAATTGGTAAAATTTGGTCTATTGACGAGCTCAATATCATTGGTAATATCTGTTTGAAACATAAAATAATCATCATATCAGATGATATTCACCAAGATTTAATTTTCAATAACCGTTCGCAATACACACCTTTAGCAGCTCTGCACCCTTATTTTTCTGAGATATGTATTACGTGTACCTCACCAAGTAAGACCTTTAATCTAGCAGGGCTGCAAACATCTAATATTATTATTAAAAATAATAAGCTACGTGAAAGAGTAAAAAAAGAATTTCTGCGATACGATATGTCCCGCCCCAACATGATAGGATTAGCCGCGTGTGAAGCAGCCTATAAAACAGGGCAGGAGTGGTTAGAAGCGCTTTTACTATATTTAAAGGGAAATTATAATTTATTACATACTATGCTGAATGGTGTTGAGGGTATTCGAGTGATTGAATCTGATGCATTATTTTTATCTTGGATAGACTTTCGGCAAACAAATATCAATTTAGATAGTTTGAATAATACATTAATTCAACAAGGAAAAGTTTGGTTAGATAATGGTGAAAAATTTGGTGCGGAAGGACATGGGTTTGCGAGATTGAATTTTGCTTGTCCTAGAAAGATATTAGAATCTTCAATTAAAAATATGCTCCATATCTGTCATTTTCAGAATGATGATTGCGTCAATTGACAGCGCTAAACCACCCAAGTCATGATTCCGGTAGTTAGAGCTGGATTAACGCAATAAGTGCAACGTGCGCCCCGTTACACCAGTGTTCATTTATTTCAATAATGCCAATTTTATCCGATGAAATAGATTATGCTAAATTTGCAGTTTTTGATGGGTTGAATACAGAAATATCAGTAAATTGCGCATCAAAAACTGCTCCTTACGGGCAAACTTTATTGTCTCTCCACAAAAGTCACAACGCTTGCGCACATGCCCAGGCGGAACTCCATGCCCACTGGAAATTATAGCCGCCAAGCCAGCCGGTGACGTCTACCACTTCACCGATAAAATAGAGTCCTTTTACCTGATTAGCCTCCATTGTTTTGGATGAAAGCTGATGAGTATCCACGCCGCCCATAGTAACCTCAGCAGTACGATAGCCTTCAGTACCGTTGGGTTGTACTTGCCATGACTGGAGGTTTGTCATCAATTGTTTTTGTTGAACTGAGTTCAGCTGTTTAAGAGAAACATCCGGGAGTTGGCCGAGTGTTTGCAGACATTCTGTCAGCCTCTTCGGTAATAATTTTGCCAAGGTATTCTTTACGCTTTGGTTTGGGTGAGCACTCCGTTCTGTCTCCAGAAACGTTTCCAGATCAATGTCTGGAAGTAAGTTAATACTCACAAACTCTCCCGGTTGCCAATAACTGGAAATTTGTAAAATTGCTGGACCAGAAAGTCCTCGGTGGGTGAACAGAATATTTTCTTTGAACAGCGTGCCATTTTCCGCGGTGACAATGGCGGGAACGGACACACCGGAAAGCACATGAAGTTGCTCCAGAAGTGGTTTATGCAGAGTAAAAGGCACGAGAGCGGCGCGGGTTGGCAAGACTTTCAGACCAAACTGTTCTGCAATCCGATAACCAAAAGGGGTTGCGCCAAGACCCGGCATAGATAACCCACCGGAAGCGATGACCAGTGAGCGTGTACTTACTTCCTTTCCGTTAACAGTGATAACGAAACCCAGCTCCTTTTTTTCTACGTGGCTAACTTCGCTGCGTAGGCGGATAGTGACTTGACCAGCCTCACACTCTTTTAACAACATATCAACTACCTGCTGGGCTGAATCATCGCAAAAAAGCTGTCCTAGGGTTTTTTCGTGGTAGACAATGCCATGGCGTTGGACCAGCTCAATGAAATCCCACTGTGTATAGCGGGCTAGGGCAGATTTACAGAAATGGGGATTAGCGGAAAGATAAGCTGATGATTCTGTGTACATATTAGTGAAGTTACAACGCCCACCGCCGGACATCAAAATCTTACGCCCGGTTTTTTTGCCATTGTCCAGAACCAGCACCTGTAAACCACGTTGCCCAGCTTGAGCTGCGCAAAACAGACCGGCTGCGCCGGCACCAACAATAACTACATCAAATCTTTCCACTGTTTCTCTCTTTATAACCGAATAATTTAGCGGGAACTTCCCTTAAAGTGTTGCATTTTTGATAATTTTGCGGAAAAAAGTCCCCGTATGACCTGAATTTGTCAGGTAAACTTATTTTTTGTCTTAAAATTGTCAATTTTTTAAAAGATATGCAATTTTATGATATATAAGGAATATTCCCATTTCTTATTGTTATCTGGTTGTCATGAAATCAAAAAAAGTTCATATTTCACTTTCCCCGCTAGCATTTGTCACTGATAATGCGCCGCGTTCATGTCCAACTAACTGGCTTAACGTTTATGCTACATCTTTTTACTGGCCTGGATTTTCACACCAGCCTAATGTTAGTACTGGCACTGCTGTTTGTGCTGTTTTATGAAGCCATTAATGGCTTTCATGATACCGCGAATGCGGTAGCAACAGTTATTTATACCCGTGCTATGCGAGCACAGTTCGCAGTCGTCATGGCTGGGGTATTTAACTTTTTTGGTGTTCTTCTTGGTGGATTAAGTGTCGCCTACGCGATTGTACATTTACTCCCTACCGATCTTCTGCTCAATGTCAGTTCTGCTCATGGTCTTGCCATGGTGTTTTCCATGCTGCTGGCTGCCATTGTCTGGAACCTTGGTACCTGGTATTTCGGTTTACCTGCATCCAGTTCTCATACCCTGATTGGTTCCATTATTGGTATTGGCTTGACCAATGCCATTGTGACCAATTCTTCTGTGGTTGATGCGCTGAATGTGCCGAAGATGATACAGATTTTCCTGTCGTTGATCCTCTCTCCTGTAATCGGATTGATCATTGCCGGGGCAATTGTGTTTCTGCTACGCCGTTACTGGAGTAGCACTAAGAAACGCAAACGTATTCATCTGACGCCCGCTGAACGCGAAAAGAAAGATGGTAAGCGTAAGCCGCCGTTCTGGACGCGTACTGCGCTGATTTTGTCTGCGGTAGGAGTCAGTTTCTCTCATGGGGCGAATGATGGTCAGAAAGGCATCGGTTTGATTATGCTGGTGCTGATCGGCGTAGCTCCGGCGGGATTTGTCGTAAACATGAATGCTAATGGCTATGACATTGCCCGTACTTACGATGCGGTTACTCACCTGCAACAATATTATCAGCGGCATGGTACCGCGTTATCTCATGCCATTGAACTGACGCCATTGGTTGCTGTTGCAGAAGATGAGTCGGAAGAGCGATTTCATTGTGACAGCACTCGCGCTGTAGTTGTTCTTAACCAGACAGAAAGCATATTGAAGGGCATTCAGAGCTATAGTGGGCTGAATCCTGAACAGCGTAATAATATGCGCCGCATGTTGATGTGTATTGCCGATACTGCGGAATCTGTGGCTAAACTGCCGGAAACCAGTGCTGAAGATGCCCGTTTCCTGAATAAACTGCGTAAAGACTTATTGTATACTGTTGAGTATGCACCTATCTGGATCATCATTGCAGTGGCGCTGGCACTATCTCTGGGAACTATGGTTGGCTGGCAACGCGTTGCGGTGACTATCGGCGAGAAGATTGGTAAGAAAGGTATGACCTACGCACAGGGTGTTTCAGCTCAGATGACTGCGGCTGTTTCAATTGGTGTGGCGAGTTATACCGGGATGCCGGTTTCGACTACACAGGTTCTTTCCTCTGCGGTAGCGGGGACGATGTTGGTTGATGGTGGTGGTGTTCAGGGTAAAACAATCAAGAGCATCATGTTGGCCTGGATACTGACCCTGCCGGTTTCAATTGGGTTATCCGGTATTTTCTACTGGTTCGCTTTGAAACTGATTTAATTGTTTTGACGAATAATTTGAAGGCGGTATGGGTTAACTATACCGCCTTTTGTTTTAATACCAAATCAACATCGAAATCAGACAAACAACAACTAATCCACTCAGCGCGCTCGTCAGAATAAATTGCCTCCTCAGCCGCTCACAGCGAAGCACCACTGCTGGATCATGATGATCCAGGTAACGTTGCGAATTGATATAGTGCACAAGCCTTATCTGCTTATTAAGCTGTCCATGAGCAGTAAAAAAACCGTTACCGTCTACTGATTGATAAAGCAAGGGATCGGACTGGCGAAGAATAGACAACAATGCCCGCAGTGAAGAGAAGTAGCGCATCATATTCATAATGCAGACAAGACACAGCGCCCAAAACAGTGCAATTGAACTGAACATAATCCCCTCCTTAGAATGGTTAGCCAAAGCTGTCACAAAAGGAAAAAAATCAAAACTGTAGGCGGTGACGCCTTATATTTATTGTAGGAAAGATAGTCAGATAGTACAAAAAAACCCTTTCGGGTGGCTTAAATTTGGGCAAAGACATAAAATGGCGGTCAAGTTGTGGTGATTGTTGCCGATACCAGATGGTAATAGTCAGAAGCGTTAATCCCTTAATGTGATGATATTTTGATAATAAGTACGGTTTATATAATGAAATTAATCATAAATTCCATTATTTGAGTTGTTGTAACCACTGAGTAGTTCAATGTAGTGGGAAATAAGGCTTTTTTGTGTGTTCTGCTGATTTTCATGTCTAACTCATTGTAGGTAACTAAATTTATGACTGAGTTAATATGAGATAGGGGGGAAGTACCAATGCCATGAATTTGCTTCCAATCTGGAATTTAATTTTGTAGAGCGAAAAACAGTCAAATTCAGGTGTTATGAAGATTGATAAAACACTAAATAGGAATGTAAATGGCAAACTTAATTTATTTAACTTTAACCAGTCTTTTACCTGCCCACTCCGGTGGTAACCGGCTCCGTCAAGGATAATATGAACCTTTTGATTGACCGGATAGGTTTCACGCAGGGCAATGAAGAACTCTGCGATGTGATAACTGTCGATACGGCCATATTCGCTGCAAAATAAATCTATTCTTGAAAAGTTAAATGCTTTTTATTTAAAATTGTGCCTTGAATAGTTAAATCACTCTGTAATATAGACTTAATAAACAATAATCATTACAAAAACAAATTTTAAATCTTCTGTCGTTCCCTTTTTATAAAGGGAACGATTAATTACTTATCTTCTTATATTAATCAAGAAAATTCTATTAATGACAATAGCACTCCTTCATGTATAAATAAATAGAGCAGAATTTGATAAATAGTACTCAAAATACTGTAAAAACTATTCAAAAAATTTAACCATAAATAGCACGAGTTTCAGTCACATTCTCGCACTTATCAGATCCAGCAACAGTAAGAAACTCACGCCACAACGTAATCAGTCGCTCAAGATCAGCACGAGAAACATTAAGGTGTGTCACTAAGCGGGTGATAGACTCTACGCTCAGCATCACACCTCGTTCTTTCATCCAAGGCCCCAACTGCGTGGCTTCATGTGCTGGTATGCGTAAAAATACCATATTAGTCTGTGCCCCAGGCGCCAAAACTTCCACACCCAGCTCACTCAATTGTTCAGCAAGCCACTGGGCATTATCATGATCCTCGCGTAACCGTTGAACATTATGCTGCAATGCATAACGCCCTGCGGCAGCTAATATTCCCGTCTGACGCATTCCTCCTCCAGTCATTTTGCGCCAACGCCGTGCCTGCCTGATGTATTCCGCATCACCACACAGTAAAGAACCCACCGGCGCTCCCAACCCCTTGGACAGACAGATGGTCAGAGTATCGCAATACTGAGAGAGAGTACTCAGTGGCACATCTAACGCCACAGCCGCATTGAGAATACGCGCCCCATCAACGTGCAATGCCAAGCCTTTCTCCTGCGTAAAAACTCTGGCCTGCTGCAAATATGCAAGTGGTAGTACCTTACCATCGTATGTATTTTCTATGCTGAGTAAACGGGTCCGGGCGAAATGAATATCGTCTGGCTTGATAACACTGGCGACAACATCCAGAGGCAATGTTCCATTAGCCGCCATATCAATCGGTTGCGGCTGTATACCGCCCAATACGGCAGCACCACCCGCTTCATATAGGTAGTTATGCGCTTTCTGACCCACAATATATTCATCACCCCGCTGGCAATGGGTGAGCAACGCCACTAAATTAGCTTGCGTACCAGTAGGCAGAAACAGCGCAGCTTCTTTACCAGCCAGTACAGCTCCTTCGTGTTCAAGCTGGTTAACATTAGGATCGTCGCCATACACATCATCGCCTACCTCTGCTAATGCCATGGCCTTACGCATAGCCTCGCAGGGTTGGGTAACAGTATCGCTACGTAAATCAATCATAGGTGGCTCCTGTATATTATTTTAAAAAATTATTTTGCTTAAATAGCCAGAGGATAATCTTTTTCATATCCGACAATGCCATAACTATATCTACTTATACTTTTAGTTAGATCATCGATATTAACTGTAATAGATAATATAGTTTTTGCCATAAACATCTCCGGTATAATTTACTGAAAAGTACCAAAACATCAGCAGAGTAAAAACATGGCGTAAAGCAATTTATAATTGATCTCTCAATGGCTATCAAAAGAGTTGGAAGTAACACTAAATTCGTTAAATGGTCAGAAGATTGTCCAAAACCTGCCAAGTGATATTGATATTTTTAAGATATAAGGGCAGGGATAATCACCCAGCCCTATTCAGTTGAATAATCAAATCACTTTCGAAAACTGTCGCTGGCGAACCGGCTGGCGCAGGTAAATATCAAAGCACATACAGATATTACGAATAAGCAACCGGCCCCGTGATGTCACCCGGATCTGTTTTTCATCCATTTCCACCAGCCCATCTGCAACCAATGGTGCCAATAATTGCAAATCTTCCGCGAAATACTGGGTAAAACTCAGATTATATTGTTGCTCAATATCAGCAAAATTTAGCCGGAAATTACAGATCAGCGCTTTAATCACATCACGGCGGATACAATCATCCTGAGACAGAGTTAAACCACGCCACAGGGCATGCCCCTGTTTTTCGACCTGTGTATAGTAGGTTTTTAACTCTTTCTGGTTCTGAGAATAGCTATCACCCAACATGCTAATAGCAGAAACGCCTATTCCCAGCAGGTCACACGCTTCCTGAGTGGTATAACCCTGAAAATTGCGGTGCAACCGCCCTTCCCTCTGAGCTACCGCCAGCTCATCATCTGGGCGAGCAAAATGATCCATGCCAATAAACTGGTAACCATTTTGCGTCAGTGTTGCGATGGTTTCTTGCAAAATATCTAACTTTTGTTCGACGCTTGGTAAATCATGCTCTTTGATTTTACGTTGGGCGGCAAACAGATTCGGTAAATGAGCATAATTGAAAACACTCATTCTGTCCGGTGATAACGCTAATACTCGTTTCAAAGTGAAAGCAAAACTTTCAGGCGTCTGTTTCGGCAAACCATAAATCAGGTCAATACTGGTGGAATTGAAACCGGTTTCACGGGCTCGTGTTACCAGAGCAAAGATAAAATCTTCATCCTGTTCTCGATTAACCAGACGTTGTACTTCTTTATTAAAGTCCTGCACTCCCATGCTCAGACGGTTAAAACCTTCACTGCGCAGGTGATTAATCACATCTAATTCAATTTCACGCGGATCGATTTCAATAGAAATTTCAGCATCCGGCAAAAAATTAAAATGGTGACGCAACATTCCCATCAATTTACTGATTTGGTTTTTGTCAAGATAGGTTGGCGTACCACCACCCCAATGCATCTGGCTAACGTTACGGCCAGAAAACAGTGTCGAACGCTCACGGATTTCACGTTCAAGCAGTTGCAGATATTCATCTGTTTTATGCTTCTGGCGAGTCACCTGTTTGTTGCAACCACAGAAATAACAGAGTTTATGGCAAAACGGGATATGGACGTAGAGAGAAAGCGGTCGTTCAGGATAACGGGCAGCTGACTGCATAAATGCAGAATTATCATACTGTTGATTGAATTCCAACGCCGTAGGGTATGAAGTATAACGGGGGCCGGAGTGGTTGTATTTCTGGATCAAAGGCAGATCCCAAACTATGGCTTGCTCAGACATTCTTATTCCTTCCGATGTTTCTGTCTACCAAAGCGCAATGCTTGCAGATGTTTGATATATTGCGCGATGGTGACTCTGCGCAGCCGGGTTTTACGCCGCGATAATCGCCATAGTTTACCCAATAACCACAACAGATAACACACTAAAAGTATGGTTATTGGGATTAATCCGCCTTTGATCATGGAGGATTAAATTAATTGCCTTTCAGCAGTTGCATAATATTATCTGGCTTCTCTTCTTCGCTTTCTTCCTCACCTAGCTCAATCCCCAACTCTTCCATCAAAACATCAATGCGATCCAGTGTGGCGTCAACATAAACATTATCTTCTTCAGACAGTTTTTCGCTATTTTCCAATCGCTCCAACAATGCATCCAAACGATCATCGTTTTCCAGCATTGCCAGCTCTTCCTGTAGCGACAGACGCGGTTTTGTCTCAGTTTTAGCGTTGGCCGCCACAGGTTTCATCGGTTTCTCTCCGACAATCAGTGGAACGGGCACTTTACTGCCAAGACGTGGATCACGCAGCTTCCTGCCTGCTTGATGTTTGTCGCTGCTTTGTTCCTTATGACGACTGCCTGCCGGATTACCACTGTGCTTTTTCTGGCGTTTACGCTCACGCCCTTCCGCATTCAATTCTTCGCGGCTTTTTCTTTTCTGTTTACCAGCAGATGCTTTCGCCGGTACTTTTTTCTTTAACTGGTTCATAGCCCGTTACTCAGTTTGGTTTATCAGGGTATTGCTGCGGCGGAATCTAGCAGAAACCACACGTATAGAAAAGCGCCACAAGCAATTCTTTCTCTTAAAAATCTAGCCAAAGTCCTTTATTATTCATGATTGGTTTAACCATCAGCGAATATTCTATTAATCTTGGCTTTCAATAAGTGATGAATTGATATGCTTTTTTCTGATACTTCTTCCTACAAGCCCATCTATTTATGGGTAATTAGTTATGCTTTGTTATGGATTATAGTGAGCTATTCATTTGACCCAACTGTCCCCTATGATGCCGTCGAAGCATTGAACTGGGGTAAAAATGGAGAATGGGGCTCACCTAAAAATCCGTGGCTGGTGGGCGCAATGATGCTGCCGGCTATCCATATAAACGGTATTTCATTAAGTTTTTACTGGTACTTCATACACTTTGTCGCTATCGCTATTGGTATGCTGGGTGTATGGCATCTGGCGTTCCGGCTGACAGGGAAAAAAGAGCTAGCATGGCTCGCCATGATGACATTGAACCTATCCGGTATTATCAATTTTGATATTATTCCTTACAACGATAATTATCTACTGGTTATGCTATGGCCGTGGACTATGCTGTTCTTCCTACGAGCGGTATATGACAATCCACGCTGGTGGATGGCATTTGCACTCAGTTCCGGGCTGGCAACAATGGGGAAATATTCCTCCCTGGCACTGGTTGGTTCGGTTTTTCTACTGACCCTGTTTGTACCCAAAGTTCGTCAGTGTTACCGCCAACCCGCTCTCTATATCGCCCTGGCTATCTGGTTTATGCTGGTATTACCTAATGTTTGGTGGTTGTGGAACAATGATTTTGCTGCTTTCAAATGGGTAGATTCACAGATTGATCGTGGTTTTAATTTGCATACTACCAGATCGTTATTATCTGTGTTTTATCCACTGATTATTGTTGGCATCATTATCTACACTCTTGGAGGCCGTATTGGCTGGCCAAAAGAGCAAGCGGGCCGACTGGCAAACATGGTTGTTCTGTTGCCATTACTGATTATCTATTGCTGGTTCTCATTCAATGAGGGCGGAAGAATGACTGAATGGTTGCAGCCCTTTATGTCTGTTTCATCAGCGCTGTTAGTTGGTTCTATCACCCGTTTTCCACAAAAATCATTACTCAGCACTCTGCGCGGGTTGGCAGTCACCGCAGTATTGGTTTTGATGGGATATGTTTTTGTTATGGCCGCTAATATCCGTGGCGCCGGCCATGAATTTGAAGGTATCAAAGATTTTTCCTGGCAGTTGGATCAACGCTGGCATCAGCTCTATTCAACACCATTGCATTATGTCGGGGGCGAATACTTGCATCAGTGGCTAACTTTCTACGCACCAAGTCAACCAGATACGATCCAACCCTGGACGTTGGAAGGGCAAGCGCCAAATGTCTATAACCGCCATGTTAAAGCAAGCGATATTGTACGTGACGGCGCTATTTTGATCGGAGGAAAGGGCAAAACCTGTGAACAGGAAGATTTTCACGACGTTTTACAAGACTGGCCCAAACTGAAAATAAACAGCACTGAGGAGTTTCTTTTCCAGCCTGAACCTGAAACGCAACCAATACTGATCTGCGTAGGTTTTGTGTCGCCAGAAAAATATCCGTAGTTTTCTCTGAAATTTGAAAGCCTGATTTAACAGGCTTTCAACACTTCATACGCCTTTAATGTGCATCAATAAACACCATTTTCAGTACAAACAACCGTTGTCAAACTTGGCGGTAAATCAAATATCCCGTTATATTCCACATCTCCCAATATCAGGCCAATTACCGTGGTGATCACAATAGAAATCGACACGGCTGCATGAATATTTTGCTAATAATTTGATAAATACGCTGGCGTGTAAGTAGCTTTCCATAATGTTAAACAAGACGAAAAAACCGACATTCAGAACTACAGTTCGTGTAAGTATACGTGTATATTACACGCATACTCAAATGCCGGAGATAAATCATGACAGCAAGACAACGCAACACACAGAGCGTCACAATGACCGTAGAACGAGGCTTACTGAACCGGGCTCGTGAAGCAGGTATTAACTTTAGCGCCACACTGACCGCCGCCTTGGATGCTGAATTACGCCATCACGAAGCGCTGAAATGGCAGGAAGATAATAGGGAGGCTCTGGAGGCGTTAAACCGTTTCCATGACGAACATGGTTGTTTCAGTGATGAATACAGGACATTTTAACGATGCAATTCACTGTTTACCGTAATACTGGGAAAAACGTTGTTTATCCCCTGTTGTTGGACGTCACGAGTGACATTATCGGGCGGTTAAACCGCCGAATTGTGATCCCACTGCTGCCAGTTGAAAAATATCCTGACAACAGTCGCCCTGTTCGAATGATCCCCCTTATCAGGCTGATAAACGACAAAGAATATGCTGTCATGACTCACGAACTGGCCAGTATATCTGTTCATGCTTTGGGTGCTGAATTTTGCGATGCATCGCAATATCGTAATCAGGTAAAAGCGGCACTCGATTTCCTCTTTGACGGTATTTAAGTCGGATAAGCGCAGTCTGGCAACAGACTGCGTTCACTTGCCGCCGCGCTGCAACTTGAAATCTATTGGGTATAACCACTTATTTATTTAATTCAATGAGTTAATTATTATTTACGTTTCAATAACATAAAACCAGAAAAATAAATTAACATTAAAAATCCCCCTATAATTAAAATAGGGAGATTATGCCGTAAATACAAACCATTAAATAAAGAAAGAATTAATATTGGGGAGCCAAAATTAATTTTTCCTTCCGCCAAAAACGGAAAATAGACATTTTCCTGGGTTGCAGAGAAAAACGGCGAACAATATAGTTTGCTGTCAATTCCAGCGTCAGACACATCACAAAATAAATCAACGCGACAAATAAAAAGACTTCTGTCGGATAAACCATACTGCGGTTATTCACCTGAGTTGCCAGGAATGACAGTTCTGCCACACCAACAATATAGGCCAGAGAAGTGTCTTTTATCAGAGCGATCCATTGATTAATAAAGGAAGGCGCCATCATGCGTAATGCCTGTGGCAAAACAATGTACCAAAGTACCTGCCAACGGTTGAAACCTAATGATAACCCAGCCTGCCACTGACCCGCACCAATCGCAATAATTCCCGCTTTCACCCCATGAGCCAGATAAGCAGAGGTGATCAACGCCAGAGCACAAACCACTGTAGTGATTTCAGGAATTTCCATACCAAGCATCACAGGCAACAGGAAGTAAGTCCAGAAAATCAGCATAATGACGGGAATTGCACGGAAAAAGCCCAATACTGCGGCTAACAGGTTAACCCAGAAGCCTTTCAGCATTGCCAAAGCAACACCTGCAACTGTACCCAATACAATAGAAATCACACCAGCCATCAGGCTAATAACTAATGTCAATGCCGCGCCTTCAAGGGGGCCATCAGGGAAGGTTCCTAACAGTAGGTAGCGCCAGTTTTCTGCAATGACTGAAAAATCCATTTTAATGTCCTCTTGCTATAGCTTGTTGTTGACGCCATTGTCCCCAGCCTTCCATGACCGCAATCGTGACGATATACAACACCGTCGCAACACCGAATGCTTCAAATGTTCTCAGTGTTTCAGTTTCCACCTGACGCGAAGCATATGACAGTTCAGCCACACCAATCGCCATTGTCAGCGACGAGTTTTTCACAATATTCATGTACTGTCCCAGTAATGGCGGCATTGCTATCTTCAACGCCTGCGGCAGTACGACATAACGCATTGCCTGCCAGCCGGTCAGTCCCAATGCATGAGCCGCATACTTCTGCCCCCGCCCTACGCCCTGAATACCTGCCCGTAATTCTTCCGCGACAAATGGGGCAGAATAGAGGGTCAAACCGATAAATCCAGCCAGAAATTCAAACGAAGGCCATGCCAATGATAGACCTAACAGATTGATTTCATGAGGTGTATTCAGCCAGAACATCACCTCTTGCGGCAATATTTGCCCTGATGCAAAGTACCAGAAAAACAGTTGCACTAGCAGAGGCGTATTGCGAAACAAGGTGGTGTAAGCCGTCACCGGCCAACGGAGAATTTTTAGTTGGCTGTCACGGGCAGCAGCCAGAACAAAGCCCAGCAATGTGGAAGCCACAACGGTACAAGCGGATATCCACAGCGTAATCAGGAAACCCTGCCAAAGCCACGCCAGGTATTGGGGAGCAAGCACGTATTCTGTAACAAATAACTCAAACATATCTTACGATTACCAAACATTACCAATGGCAAAACCCCGCAACACAAGGCGCAGGGCTGATTACCAAGGTTTATAACTATCAGGACTTAGCTTGCTGCTCCAAAGGCGCAAACTTAAAGTCACCTCGCGGCTGAGACGATTTGGTCTCCGGGCCAAACCAACGGTTATAAATTTTCTCTGCTTCACCCTCTTTTTCCAGTTTCAGCAGCGTTTGGTTCACTGCTTCAACCAGATGTTCTTCCCCTTTTGCCGCAGCCACAGCCTGATATTCACGGGTGATGCTGAAAGGAGAGATCTCAAACTCCGCTTTTTGTGCTGCCGGTACGTTAGCCAGCAGACCGACCAGTTTAGCGTCATCCTGAGTGATTGCTTGTACATTGCCGTTACGCAGCGCAGCAAATGCCAAAGGCGTATCGTCATAAGAGATGACTTTTGCCGTTGGATAATGCTCACGCAGAGTAATTTCCTGTACTGTTCCCTTATCAGCACCGATACGTAGGTTTTTAATGTCATCCGGAGATTTCAGAACGCCTTTACGGGCAATAAATTTTTGCCCAGTGGCAAAATAAGGGATTGAAAAATCAACTTGTTTAGCACGCTCATCCGTTACCGTAAAGTTGGCGGCAATCAGATCAATTTTTTTTGATGCCAACAGGGGTAAACGGTTTGCCGGGTTAGTCGGACGCAGTTCCAATTTAACACCAAGGTCATTTGCAATCGCGTTTGCGATATCCACATCATAACCCGCCAGTTTTTTGGTTTGCGGGTCAATAAAACCAAACGGGGGATTACTGTCAAAAACAGCGATCCGCACTGTACCGGCTTTTTTAATATCATCCAGTTTATCGGCCTTCGCAACACCAGTAACCAGTGTTAACCCAGCCAGCAACGCCACGACAAGAACGCGGGATTTCATTGAAAACTCCTGACGGTAATTAAATATTTATTAATCATCACAAGCTATCAATTTCACTATAGTGCAGGAAATAATATAAAAAACTATATTTATAACTATTAAGAATTATAAGACAAAACAATGCCGGCAAAAAATGCCAGCATTGTCAGCGAGTTACTTGTTATCTTTAGTCAGCAGCCTTTCCAATTCATCACCACCTACATGCCGGAAATCCTGTCCTTTGACAAAGTAGAAAATAAATTCACAGATGTTCTGGCAACGGTCGCCAATCCGTTCAATAGAACGGGCACAAAGCAGAGCTGTCAGCACACTTGGGATGGTTCTGGGATCTTCCATCATATAAGTCATCAGTTGGCGGACAATGCCTTCATATTCTTTATCCACCTTTTTATCTTCGTGATAGATACGAATAGCCTCTTCCAGATCCATGCGGGCAAAAGCATCTAAAACATCATGCAGCATCTGGATAGTATGGCAGCCAAGCGATTCCAAACTCACCAACAGTGGCTGATGCTGATGTGAAAATTTCTCAAGTGCCGTCTGGCAAATTTTCTTTGCCACATCACCGATTCTTTCCAGTTCAGCAATGGTTTTCGAGATTGACATAATCAGCCGCAGATCACTGGCCGTCGGCTGGCGCTTGGCTATGATACGAACACATGCTTCATCAATAGCGACTTCCATCATATTGACTTTATGATCGTCCTCAATCACTTCACGCGCCAGTTCCGCATCCTGATTATGCATTGAGGTAATCGCTTTGGAGAGTTGTTCTTCCACCAGCCCGCCCATCACCATCAGCTCAGTACGGATATGCTCCAGTTCAGCATTAAACTGACCTGAAATATGTTTATTGAGATTCAGATTGTCCATGTTACGCCCCATAATCAACCATAACGACCGGTAATATAGTCTTCAGTTTGTTTCATTTTTGGTGTGGTAAACAATGTGTCTGTATCACTAAATTCAATCAATTCACCAAGGTACATAAACGCGGTATGATCTGAACAACGCGCGGCCTGCTGCATATTGTGAGTCACAATTACCACGGTATATTCAGATTTCAATTCGCTGATCAGCTCCTCAATACGACTGGTAGAAATTGGGTCAAGTGCGGAGCAAGGCTCATCCAATAATAGAACGTCCGGACGGATCGCAATGCCGCGGGCAATACATAAACGCTGCTGCTGACCACCAGACAGACTGTATCCGCTCTGATGTAATTTATCCCTGGTTTCATTCCACAATGCGGCTTTGGTCAAAGCCCACTGAATACGTTCATCCATTTCTGCTCTTGAGAGTTTCTCAAACAGACGGACACCAAAAGCGATATTGTCATAAATAGACATCGGGAATGGGGTCGGCTTCTGGAATACCATTCCCACTTTGGCACGCAGCAACGCTACATCCTGTTTATCCGTCAGGATATTATTGCCATCCAGCAAAATTTCTCCCTCTGCCTGCTGCTCTCCATACAATTCATACATTTTATTGAAAGTCCGTAGCAACGTAGACTTACCGCAACCAGACGGACCAATAAAAGCCGTTACTTTATTCTTTGCAATATTCAACGTAATGTTTTTCAGCGCGTGAAATTTGCCGTAATAAAAGTTCAGATCACGTACCTGAATTTTACTGCCAGCGATATCATTAGCCATGTTCATTTATTTCTCTCTGTTGAAAATATCAGTCAGTGCTTTTTCTTGGCAAACAGCACACGCGCTACAATGTTAATCAGCAATACACACAGGGTTATCAATAATACGCCTGCCCACGCCAGTTGTTGCCATTCGGAAAATGGACTCATCGCAAATTTAAAAATAGTGACCGGCAAGTTGGCAATTGGCTGGCTCAAATCAGTACTCCAGAACTGATTTGAAAGAGAGGTGAACAGCAACGGCGCTGTTTCCCCAGCAATTCGGGCAATTGCCAGCAACACACCGGTGATAATGCCGGATACCGAAGCTTTCAGCGTGATGGCCGAAATCATCTTCCATTTAGGCGTTCCCAAGGCATAGGCGGCTTCACGTAAGCTATCAGGAACCAGTTTCAACATGTTTTCAGTGGTTCTGATGACAATCGGCACTTGCAACAACGCTAAGGCAATCACCCCTGCCCAACCGGAAAAGTGCTGCATTTTCGTTACAACGACAGTGTAAACAAACAAGCCGACGACAATAGAAGGCGCTGACAGCAAGATATCGTTGATAAAGCGGATCACCTCTGCCAGCCATGAACGGCGGCCATACTCGGCCAGATAGATACCCGCCATGATCCCCAACGGAGTACCGATAATCGTCGCCCATAAAATCAACAATCCACTGCCAACAATGGCATTTGCCAAGCCACCACCTTCGGTATTCGGTGGCGGCGTCATTTCCGTGAACAACGCCAGTGACATACCATCGAGGCCTTTGGTGACTGTGGAGAACAGAATCCACACCAGCCAGAACAAACCAAACAACATGGTTGCCATTGATAACAGCAGAGCGAGCCGGTTTTTCTGACGGCGCCATGCCTGCTTACGACTGCGTGCATTTTCATCAACAGGCTTTTGTCCATCCATTGTTGCCATATCAACGCCCCTCATTCTTCGCCAGACGCATGATCATTAATTTTGACAACGCCAGCACAATAAAGGTGATCATAAACAGAACCAGACCAAGCTCCATCAATGCTGAGGTATGTAAGCCAGATTCAGCTTCAGCGAATTCGTTCGCCAGCGCAGAAGTAATACTGTTGCCCGGCATAAACAGTGAAAAACTGTCGAGCTGGTAAGTATTACCAATGATAAAAGTCACTGCCATTGTCTCCCCCAGCGCACGGCCAAGGCCCAGCATGACACCACCAATCACGCCATTGCGGGTGTAAGGCAACACAATGTGCCAGATAACTTCCCAGGTAGTACAACCGATACCATAAGCAGATTCTTTCATCATAACCGGCGTTTGTTCGAACACATCACGCATAACCGAGGCGATATAAGGGATAATCATGATAGCGAGAATGACGCCCGCCGCCAGAATGCCGATACCAAAGGCAGGACCGGAGAACAGTTCGCCCACAATTGGCATACCGGAAAGGACATTACCGACCGGCTGCTGGAAATAGGCGGCAAACAGAGGCGCAAACACAAACAACCCCCACATGCCATAGACAATACTGGGAATTGCAGCCAGCAACTCAACTGCTACACCAAGCGGGCGTTTCAGCCAATTAGGCGCTAGTTCCGTCAGGAACAGTGCAATCCCGAAACTGACAGGCACCGCAATGATCAAAGCAATCAACGAAGTGACCAACGTACCGTAAATAGGCACCAATGCACCAAATTGTTCTGCCGGGGCATCCCACTCTTTATGCCAGAGGAAAGAGATGCCGAACTGCTGGATACTAGGCCAGGAGGCAATAATCAACGAGATAATGATGCCTCCCAGCAAAAACAAAGTCATCAGCGCAGCTAGCCGAACCAGTGCACTGAAAATAATATCGCCGTTTTTACTGGGTGCTTTTATTGCCGTTTTCTGTTCGGCCATAGAGCTTATTCTCATCAGGGTTAACTCCCCCTTTAAAACGGGGGAGAAATCAAAACTACAAATTTAATCGATACTTTAAACCGTTGCCATCAACACGATTTAATACAGAATTTTACCGCTGCTATCCTTCACATGGGTTTTCCAAGCCGCGCGAACTTGCTCAACCACTTCTTTTGGCAGGGTTGCATAATCCAGATCATTCGTTTGTTTACTGCCTTTCTCGTAAGCCCAGTCAAAGAATTTCAGTATTTCTGCCCCCTTGGCGGCGTCTTTTTGCTGTTTGTGAACCAGAATAAATGTAGTGGAAGTGATCGGCCACGCGTTTTCACCTTGCTGGTGTGTCAAATCCTGAGCAAACGTTTTGTGCCATTCCGCTTTCTTCGCTGCGGCGCTGAAACTCTCTTCTGTCGGGCTGACAACATTGCCATCAGCAGAGACCAATTTGGTATAAGCCAAATGATTCTGTTTAGCATAGGCATATTCAACATAACCAATGGAACCCGTCAGGCGCTGAACGAATGCAGCAATGCCATCATTGCCTTTACCACCTAAACCAGCAGGCCAGCTTACCGTGGAACCTGAACCAACTTTTTCTTTCCATTCGCTATTCACTTTAGAGAGATAACGGGTAAACACAAAAGAGGTGCCGGAGCCATCTGCACGACGTACCACCGCAATATCCTGCTCCGGTAGTTTTACCCCCGGATTCAATTTAGTAATCGCCGGATCATTCCACTTTTTCACTTTACCTAAATAAATATCACCCAACGTTTTACCATCCAGTGTTAATTCACCAGATTTAATACCAGGGATATTAACCGCCAGTACGACCCCGCCGATGACCGTCGGGAATTGAAACAAACCATCAGCCGCTAATTTTTCATCGGATAAGGGTGCATCGGAAGCACCGAAATCAACGGTATTTGCCAGAATTTGTTTTACGCCGCCGGAAGAACCGATGCCTTGATAATTGACTTTATTACCGGTCTCTTTTTGATAAGAATCTGCCCACTTGGCATACACTGGGGCGGGAAATGTCGCACCTGCCCCCGTCAAGCTGGAAGCCGCGAATACAGGCAGGGTTATCAAAGAAAACGTCGCTGCCATTATGCCGACTACAGTGGTACGCATCAGTTTCATAATCCCTCCTAATGGGACATTGAGAATCAATAAAGAAATGTGTTCGTCAGATTAAAAAAGGTTCAGAAGGGAAAATAGGTCAGTTTAGTTACAGCAAAATGTCTTAATTATGACAGTTTTATGACAGCGCAATGCAAACTCAGCTTGATGCTGACATAAAACTGTCATCTCCACAGGCCATGAAATTGAAGCCGGAAGTTATCCTCTCAGGCTATCAAAAATTATCTTCCACAACAGGAATACAGGCACGGATAGATAATCCCCCTCTGGGGCTGGTACCAATTTCAATTTTCCCGTCATGAGCATCAATAATCCGCTGAACAATAGCCAGACCTAACCCTGTTCCACTGTTGCTGCGCGCTCTTTCACCTCGGACAAATGGCTGAAATAACCGTGGCAAATCTTCCTGCTTAATTCCTGCTCCATCATCCTCCACCTGAAACCAGGCAAATTCATGAGTCTGACCACTACTGACTCTAATCCAACCATTACCATAACGATTGGCATTAACCAGCATATTAGCCAATGCCCGTTTAATAGAAATCGGATTCGCGTTAACGGTTATTGGGGGAAGAGACAGATTATTTTCAATATCTTGCTCATAGCCATTCTCCGCGGAAATAACCTCTTTGAGAATAGAATTCAGTTCACAGAATTCCATTGGCATTTCTTGCCCGGTACGGAGATAATCAATAAATTGCGCAATAATGGCATTACATTCTTCAATATCTTTATTGATAGATTCAGATAAATAAGCATCTTCCTTGCTCATCATTTCTGTTGCCAACCGGATACGTGTCAGTGGAGTACGCAAATCATGGCTTACCCCGGCAATTAATATCGTCCGGTCACTTTCCAATAACTTTATTCCTGCGGACATTTGGTTAAATGCACGAATAGAAGCGCGAACTTCCAGCGAACCCGCTTCCCGCACCGTAGGCATCATAATACCTTTACCCGTCTGTCTGGCAGCATACTCCATTTCCAGCAAAGGCCGGTTCTGAAAACGGATATAAAGCCAGATACAACCAAACGTCAGTAATAAAATTGCCAATATATAACGGAAAATGGGTGAGAATTGATTTTGCTCGATCTCAGTCAAAGGAACCCTGACCCAAATATCGGGAGCCAAATAAGAATTAAGCCAAAGTATAGGGCTCTCTTTGTTTATTTCCAGACGCAGATCAGCTTTGCCACCGAGGTATTGACTCATCTTCTCACTCAGGAAATCATAATGTTTGGCCCAGCGTAAACCTTGTATCTCCGCATCAGACTCAGAATACAGCGTAATACCCAGCTCCTGATAAATCTCCCGGTGTACTACCGGTGAGATTCCGTCCTCCAGCTTTAATCTTTCAGCCATTAAAGTACTAACTTCATACGCTAGCACTTTATTGAACTGCTGCAAGCTTGGCATGATAACGAAATTCACAACGATCAGGTAACTGGTTACCAGACTGATAAACAGCATAGCCATGACCAGAAATAAAGTACGGGTAAAAGTGCTGCGAGAGGAGAATCGCAATCTCTTCATACACGGCTTCCATCAGGCACAAAGACATAACCCAGTCCCCAAATGGTCTGGATATAGCGCGGGTGTGCAGGATCTTCTTCAATCACACGGCGCAGACGTGAAACCAAAACATCAATAGATCGCTTCATAGTGCTGTATTCCCGGCCGAGGGCTAATCCCATCAGCTTATTACGGGACAGCGGTACACCAGGATAAGAAACCAGCACTTTCAATATGGCAAACTCGCCACTGGTCAGTACCATATGTTCATCTCCCTGAAACATTTCCCGGGTGCTTAGATTAAGACTGAACTTACCAAAATTAATAATTGCGTCATCCTCAGCGGGTATGCCTAGTAACTTATTCGCCTGACGGCGTAATACTGCCCGGATACGCGCCAATAACTCACGAGGATTAAATGGTTTAGGAATATAATCATCAGCGCCGATCTCCAACCCGACAATACGGTCTACTTCTTCCCCTCTTGCCGTCACCATAATAATTGGCACCGGATTATTTTGTTTTCTCAGTCTTTGGCAAACAGAAAGCCCATCTTCCCCAGGTAACATGAGATCCAATACAATTAAGCTAACAGATTCCCGTGTCAATAAGCGGTCCATCTGCTCCGCATTAGCAGCACTACGTACCTGAAAACCTTGTTCTGTCAGATAACGCTCTAATAACGTTCGTAAGCGCATGTCATCATCCACCACAAGGATTTTGTTACCTTCTTGCATTATTGAACTCCAAATAAATACTACATGCTTTGCTAAATTTATCATTATGAAGAAGATTAAACCAAAGATAGAATCCAGATATATATATTTTAAGATAATTTCTATAGGACTTATTTTCGTACGTTATTAATCTGAATGATTAATTCAGTGGTAAACCACTGACTGCCAAAATCCTACAACTGACTGTTAAGCATTGATTTTTTTACGATAATTTCGTCACCTGTTGGTTTGCTCATCAGTATTCCGGCTACCGGAGAATTAACCTAAATCCACCAGCTAACTGAATCAAATTCATCAGGCAGGCTAAACGAATAATGCTTTCCGTTTCATATCACCTTCCTATCTGATCCACGCACTAGCGTAAACTTTTTCTTCCTATAATAAACAATTTAGTTCGCTTTTTCTCCAATTGAACCCTCTGGCCTGTTTTTCATTATCAGTAAAGTAGGAAGCGCGTCACATTTTCTGTCATGCAACCAATACAATTCTTCAACGCTGATACAAATAAATTTACCCAGACAACTGAATAGCTACTCACTTTTTCGCTGGCAGTAGCCTGAAGGAACGACGATGCCTTGACCACTAAAATGTAGCCAATGCGCTGACCTTGCAAAATGGGAAAGATTTATTGACTCACAATTTCGGAGCAAAAACTTTACTCTTTAGGGGTTAAAAGACATAAATATAATTCATACGTTATGTCACAGATGACAAATTATAGCTATTATCAGTAAATATGAAAGATAATACAGAGATCACTCAGCCAGAATAAAAATATGATTATTTTTATAATGAATCAATTTGTTATGTCATTTTTTGCTTGACGATGAAAATTCGACATAATTGCAATGACATAGAGTGTTCCTATTCGTCTCCAAGGATTACGATATGAAACAATTACAAAATGTAATATCTCTTACTCCATATCAACAAGATATCTTTTTTGAAAATCAGCGCAACCCACAAAGCGCTCAATACACTTTGGCACAGATACGGTACCTTTTTAGGGATATTAATCTTGATAAGCTCGTTATGGCGGCAAACAATGTTATTAATCAGGAAATCATCGGCAAAATACAAATTTTAGAAGAAAATGAGTTATTAACCCAGTGTATCAATCATTGTATGGCTGAGGTTAAAGTCGAGATAATCAACAGCGAATATTTACAATCACAATCTCAAACTGGTGAAGACTTTATTTCGGCATGGCCGGCTAAGGTATTCAGTTTAACCGGTGTTCCTCTGTTAGAAGTCGCCATTGTTGCCCCGAACCAGGCTAATTATGTCGCCTTTTTGTTACGTACCCATCATATTGTTTGCGATGGCTGGGGGATGAATTTAATCAGTACAAAAATCCTCCAGCAATATCAAAGTTCAGAACCTGTCCCAGAATATGTTAACGCTCAAAAAAAGTATCTGGCAGCTATTATCCGCTCGTTAGAACAGTTAAAACATCATTCCATGGTGAATGATGTCTCTGCGCTGACGAAAACTATAGAGGGGATTGAACCCGTTTTATTTACCCGTAAGAAGTCAGCCGAAAATACCCAATTTATAAAACAACAGATGACATTAACCGGTTCTCAGGTTAAAAGTGCATTATCAACTGGAATGTCCCCTCTTACTGTTATGACCACGGCACTTGCTATTTTATTATCACGGATACACAATAATTCTCATATCACTATCGGCATCCCGCTATTTAACCGTCAGCAAAGTAATATCAATATCACTGGTGAATGGGCCAATACACTGCCAATTTCCGTAACAGTTGACTCCGAGATGAGCTTGCGGGTATTAGCACAGCAAATTAAGAAAAAAATTAAATTTCTGAAACAATATGAACATGTTCCTCTGAGCCAACTGATAAAAACACGCAATAATAAGGCCGGCAATATTTCCCGCCAGCTATTTGATGTCACCGTTTCCTATCTTCAATTACAGAAGATTCCTGCGTTCGAAAAAATTGAATATCATTCAAATATTTGTGCCAATGGTCATGAAGCAGATGTTTTAGCTATTCATATGATTACCAATGGTGATAACAATGATGTCGCTATTAATTTCTGGGGTGCCGCTGATGTTTTCAATCCTGACTATTCATTTGAACGGTTTGCCGCATCACTCTCACAAATAATTTTACAAATCATCACCGCACCGGACAGTTGTATTTCACATATTGATATCTCTCCAATAGAGGAGCGACAACAACTGCAAGCCTTTGAACAGGGGCCAAACATCTCTTTCTCTGACAGAGAAACCATTTCTACCTTATTTGAAAAACAGGCTGCTTTACATCCTGGGGCAATTGCCATTAAGTCGGCAAAACACGCGCCACAATCCTGTAACTATCAACAATTACAAGCGCATACCGATAGTATCGCATCTATGCTGGTCGGGCATGGAGTGCAATTCGGGGATGTTGTTGCCGTTATGATGGAACGCAGCGAGGAAATGCTGGCTGCCATTTTTGCCACTCTAAAAGTAGGGGCAATTTACCTGCCCATTGATATTTCTTACCCTGCTGAAAGAATAGAATATATTCTGCAAGACAGCAGCGTTTCCGTCATTCTGACAGAACACCCGATAAATGGAACATTTGCTGAACATTATCGAGTACTAAACAGCCGGTATTCATCTGATACCGCAACATTACCGTTACTTAACCGTTCTGCCCCCAATTCATTGGCTTATATCATTTATACCTCAGGTTCCACCGGGTGGCCGAAAGGTGTGATGATTGAGCACAGATCAGTTGTTAACCGGCTGGAATGGATGCAGGAAAAATATCCGTTAAATGAAACCGATGTTATTTTGCAAAAAACACCGATCTCATTTGACGTTTCCATATGGGAACTATTCTGGTGGTCAATGACTGGCGCTTCTGTCGCTTTGCTGCCGCCCGGAGCACAAAAAGATCCTTTAAAGATCATTCAAGCGATTAAAGAACATGATGTAACGACCGTGCATTTTGTTCCTTCGATGCTGTTTCCTTTTCTTAACGCACTGGAAATACAACCTGAGTTGATCACTCAGATCGGCAGTTTGCGCAGAATTTTCACCAGTGGCGAAGCATTATCCCCCGCCCGGGTAAATCAATTCAGGAGGATATTTACGCAATTTGGCAAAGACATGCCGTTATTAGTTAATCTGTACGGGCCAACCGAAGCAACAGTCGATGTTTCCTATTATGAGATCCTTCCTAATTCAACAGAAAACATTACCCGGGTGCCAATTGGTTATCCGATCAATAATACCGCGCTGCGTATTATGTCGCTTCACAACACCCGTCAGCCGATTGGTGTAGCAGGGGAACTGCAAATTGGCGGCGTAGGCTTGGCTCGTGGATATCTTAACAATCCTGAATTAACCGATGAGAAGTTTATCCGTGATATATCCGGTTTAGCAACAACAGTGCGTTGGTACCTCACAGGAGACCTGGCCAGATGGTTGCCTGATGGCAGCATCGAATATCTTGGACGTATTGATAATCAGGTGAAGATCCGCGGAAACAGGATCGAACTGGGCGAAATCCAGAACACGCTGGAGAGAATATCAGGCATTACCAGTGCAGAAGTCCTGCCTGAGCATGATGAACAACGTGGCGCCTATCTTTGCGCCTATTATGTCGCCAGTAAAAATTATACCGCTGATACGCTGCGTGACCGCCTGTTAGACTCCTTACCTGAATTTATGGTACCCGCAAAATTTATTGCTGTACCCTTTATTCCCCTGACGCCGAATGGTAAGGCGGATCGCAATGCGCTGAGTCAGCTAACGCTGGATAAAGTTCTTGAGACGGTACATATGCCTTCGACCGAACTTGAAAAAACCTTGGTTAAAATATGGCAAAGCGTTCTGAACATCAGCAATGTTGGGATCAAGGATAGTTTCTACGCTATCGGTGGTGATTCAATCCTGATGCTGAAAATCCGTTCTGAAGCTGAAAAAGCAGGTATCAAAGTCACTCTGTCACAGTTGACGCAATACCCGACCATTTCTGCGTTGAGCCATCAGGTTGAACTCTCACAACCTATTGCAGACACGTTGGATCTGTTGCCATTTGCCCTGATTGATGAAGCTGAAAAGGCCAGATTATCTGGTTTTGCGGATGCCTATCCGGCGACACAGCTACAACTGGGTTTGATCTATCATAGCCAGCAGGCCAATGATTCAGCAAAGTACAAAGATGTTTTCCGCTATACCCTTCAAGCTAAGTGGGAACCCAATCACTTCAGGAAAAGTGCTGTAATATTGATTCAAAGACACTCAGCCCTGCGTTCACACTTTAATCTGGCTGATTTTAAAGAACCTCTGCAAATTGTGAATGAATCTATTGATATTGATTCAACCGTTGTAATTATTGATCTCAGTGAAATTAATATTGTCCGCGCTGAATATCAAATTATCCAATATATGCATCAGCAGACACACCATCATTATCTCTTCGATCGTGCCCCACTATTTAACCTCAGATTATTTAAAACAGCAGAAGCGCTTGAACTCATTTTGAGTTTTCACCATGCAATCCTGGATGGCGGCAGTGTGGCTAATCTGATACGCGAATTACTGCATCACTATATTGATAGCGATAGTAATGGTATTACTGATATCCGTCTGCCGTCACCCGCATTATCTGTGCGGAATGAGCTACTATCGTTGGCATCCATAGAGGACAAAATCTATTGGCAGAATGAACTTTCCGGATTATCCCGAACACAAGTCACAGGCTATAGACTCTATGATGTTCCATCTGATGAAGTTTTGATATCGAAATCAGTATCAATACCTGATGATATAAAAGAACAGCTAAAAGACTGGGTACAACAAAAACATGTATCAACTAAATCCGTATTTTTCGCTGCGCACTGCGCCACAATTGCCTTATTTGCTGAACAAGATGAAATTGCAACAGGCTTGATCACTCATAGCCGGCCTGAGGTACAGAACTCAGAATATTTATTGGGATTATTCCTTAATACATTACCGGTTCGTTTTTCAGCAACAGGTAAAACCTGGATAGAATGTGTCAATGACGTCTTTATCACAGAGCAACGCCATTCACCACATAGAAAATACCCTCTGAATGCTATCCAGCAAGCTGCGGGGGATGGAGCAAAAATCAGCACCGCTTTTAACTATGTCTATTTCCATGCGTTAGCAGAAGTCTTTAATTCTCCCGATTTACGTTTGATTTCATTCACGCCCTGGGAAGAAACCAACTTTGAAATCCTGGTCAACGTTATGACCGATTTTGCTACCGGCCGTAACGTATTACGCTGTGACTTTGATGGTACGGTGTTCTCATCAGTTCAGGCTGATATGTTTATTGATACCTACTTAACCATTCTCAGAAATATTGTCAGCCGGAGTGACGAAAAAGCCTCACTTAGCACAATACCCAAAGTACCCACTCATGCTATTACTCCTTCTTCAACTTTCACATCTGTTATTGATGCGATCAGTTGGGCTGTCAGCCAGCATAAGTCGGCAATCGCACTGAAATATGGTGATGAAAAATGGCGATTTGATGAACTTTGGCATAAATCGGCATTTATCGCTGATGCTTTAGTAAAACGGGGCGTTCGCGTAGAAACACCAATAGGAATTGCGCTGAAACGTTCTCCGGAATTGATTGCAACATTGATCGGTGTATTACGTGCAGGAGGGATCTGTTTACCGCTGGATTTAAGTTATCCAGCCCAACGTATTGCAGTAATGATTGAGCAGGTAAAGCCATTGATCATTATTACCAATACAGAACAGCCGCCAGCAAGCCTTCTACTTTCCTCTACTCCATTAATTGATGTGAATAAGCTGCTTCAAGGGCCAGACTCATTAATACAACCTACTGCCGTTACTATTGCTCCTGAACAGATAGCTTATTTACTCTTCACTTCCGGCTCTACCGGTATACCAAAAGGCGTTTCCATGCCGCATCGAAGTCTGGCTAATTTAGTGAAATGGCAAAACGCAACAGCCAGTGGAATCCGGGCATCATCGACACTGCAATATGCGCCACTGAGTTTTGATGTTTCGTTCCAGGAAATTTTCTCCACATTAGCCTCGGGCGGAACATTACATCTTGTCAGTGATGAGCAGCGCAAAGATCCGGCTAACCTGCTCCGATTGCTTCATCAGCACCAAATCGAGCGCATTTATCTGCCTTATGTTGCCTTGCAACAATTGGCAGAAACAGCGGATACATTGAATATTTACCCTGAAAAGCTAAAAGTAGTGATTTCATCAGGAGAGCAGTTACGCGTTACGGATGAAATCAGGAAGTTCATTGGCAAACTCGAAGATGGGCTCCTTGAAAACCAGTACGGACCAACGGAAACACACGTTATTACTTCATTTACCATGAGCGGCAATACTGAAGCTTTCCCGGCATTGCCGCCTATCGGAACCGCGATTGATAATGCTAACGTATTGATCCTGGATGACAAATTACAGGAAGTTTTACCTGGAGTACGCGGCGAGATTTATGTCAGCGGCCCCTCATTAGCCTTGGGATATTACAATCAACCGGAACTGAGCGCTGAACGTTTTATCACACTCACAAACTCCCCGGGGAAATGGTATCGTACCGGCGATCTGGGCATCAAATTGAATAATGGCGTGATATTGTGCCTAGGACGTAAAGACTCCCAAGTTAAGGTTCGTGGTTACCGGGTCGAGCTGGCCGAAGTGGAACTCGCTATTGCCAGTACACTAGGTGTAGATAAATTCATCAAAGACGTCGCCGTTGTTGTTCAACAACGTAACACCAATGACCGTTTCCTAGTGGCATTTCTGGTAGGAGAAAAGAGTGACAATATAGTTGATAAGGTATCTGAGCATCTGCTTGCCACTCTGCCGCAATATATGATCCCCAGCCATATCGAATGGTTGGATTCCCTGCCTAAAACACCGAGTGGCAAAAGGGATGACCGTAAATTAAGCCAAACCGCTATCACCCGGCAACATATCGACAGTCATGATGGGAAACCTGACGATAGCTATGAGCGTATATTATGCGAACTGGCCGCCGATTTATTAAAGATCTCATCGATTTCTGTACATCAGAATCTGTTCGATCTGGGAGGAACCTCTCTGACAGCCATGCGTTTGGTGGTACTGGTTGAAAAACATTTTGGCGTCAATATCCCGCTATCGGTATTTGTCAGTGATCCAACAATTGCTCAGTTGGCTCTGCGGGTTCGCCACAGTGATGCACAAGCGCACTTTAGCCCACTGGTGCCAATGCGTACCACCGGTAAACACCGCCCGCTATTTTTTGTCCATCCTATGGGCGGTAACGTTCTGTCTTACCTGCGTTTAGTGAAACACTTTCCAGCTGACCAGCCATTTTATGCATTGCAAGCTCATGGTGTTGACGCTGGATCAACACCTCTCGCCACGGTACAGCAGCAGGCCGCTAATTATATTCAAACTATCCGCCAGGTACAGCCACAAGGACCCTATTCACTCGGCGGCTGGTCATATGGCGGTTTTGTCGCTTTTGAAATGGCCCGGCAATTGCAAGAGTCAGGCGAAAAAACAGCTAATCTATTTGTACTGGATACGATGACGCTGAATACACACTCACGCTGGCAAACAGATGATAATGCCTTGTTGAATTGGTTCTTCTGGGAACTGCTATGGCTTAACCAAGGGGCGGATTTACCTGAACAAATTGTTCCTGAATACATCACCACCTTACAGGGGCGTTTTGAACATATTACCGAACATGCCATCGCTACCGGAGCCATTCCACAAGCGAGTTCAAGAGCTGTGGTGCAGAGACTGTTTAATGTCTACAAGGCTAACTGGCAGGCTGCGGCAGATTATTCAACTCAAAATATTGCCGATATTGATATGACATTGTTGCATGCAACCCGGCCTTTACCAGACGTATTACGTTCGATGCATGACGCTGCTCGCAGTGAATATCATGATCCCAAAAATGGCTGGGGTAATAAGACCACAGGTAAGTTAAATGTCATTGATGTCCCTGGCGATCATCTGGAAATAATGGAAGAACCCTACGTTGCCGAGGTAGCAAAAGTGATCTTGAATGAAATGCGTATCTCCTCCTCTCTAACCGTAACATCAATTAAGAGCATAAAATGAATAAACCTTTGAAAGTCATTATCATAGGTGCAGGAATTGGTGGATTGACGACCGCCGTCGCTCTGCAACACATCGGTTGCACCGTTGAGATCTACGAACAAGCACCAGAGCTGAGGACCAGTGGTTCTGGGTTATCAGTGATGTCTAATGCTTCAGTTGCGCTTGGCGCCCTGGGCATCAATCTTAATTTGGAGCATTTCGGTGCTCCTGTCGAAACCTTTGAAATACGTACCGCGAGTGATCGCTTATTAAGGCGACTACCTGTGACAGAGGTTTCCGCAGAAAATGGCGCTGCCAGTGTTTGTATCTCACGTAAGGCGTTACAACAGGCATTGTTGCAACAGTTACCTGATATTGAAGTCAAAGTGTCCGCCAGGGCGGTTGAGATTAACCAATCTGCCACTGGTATATCTGTGAAATTTACTGATGGCCGTGAAGCCCAGGGAGACATACTCATCGGTGCCGATGGTATTTATTCTACTGTGCGAACTCTAATGCATGGTTCAGAACCTATCCGCACTGCTGATTATATTTGCTGGCTGGCTATCACGCGTTACCAGCATCAGCAAATTACGCCAGGTTATATCGTGCATTATTGGGGAGCCGGTAAACGGATTGGTTTAATTGACATTGGCGGGGGAGAAATCTATTGGTGGGGAACGGCCAATATGAAAGACAAACAGGCGCGAACATGGCAAGGCTCCAACCAAGACGTTGCAGGTTTCTACCAAGGCTGGCCAAATATTGTCTCAGATATCATCTTAAAAACGCCTTCGACAGACATTATCGCCGTTCCCGCTCAGGATCGTCATTTTTCTCCACATTGGGGAAAAGGCCGTATCACATTATTAGGCGATGCCGCGCACCCCATGCTGGCCAGCTTAGGGCAAGGCGCCGGAATGGCAATGGAGGATGCAGCTGTTCTGGCTCACGCTATCATACAGAAAGCTGATCCTATAGCTGCGTTGCGTTTTTATGAAAAAACACGCATCCCAAGAGCAGAAATGATGGTCAATGCCTCAAGATCGATGAGTGATATTGAGCAGGAGGCGCGTTTTTTCCCTCGACTGAAACGAGATCTGTCCATGCGTTTAGCGCCTGAATCAACATTGAAACAGAATATCAAAAGCTCCCTGATATTTACCCTAGATGGTTGAGACAGTATAAAATGGCAATTCAATCTAGGTCACCGAATCCTGTGCATACTGATACAGGTTCAGACCACCATTGAGATGCCTATCTGATATCATCGGACACATTCCGATGTCATCATACTTTTAATAGAAGGTGGGAAGGCTGGTAACAAACTTGCCCTGCACCTCACTCCGGCGACCTTATAGGTAACAGGTTATTTACCTGTTACCTACCCAGCAGCATTGTGACATCCTGTCTGTTTGTGTTCATCCGCTGATATTTATGTTTTAACTCTCCGAACACTTCACCTGCCGCTAGACCTTCCCCACTTTCAATGCCAGCACTCACCGCTGCACGTAGCTCTGCCAGCCTCTGCGCCTGTTCATGCTCTTCCAACATTTGTAGCCATGATACTTTCTCCACTATTATCTATTACTATTTTCCTTTTTCTTATTATCGTCAAGGTGTTGTCCACACATTGGACAGACCGCTGACAGCCCGATGGGTTGTTAGCTATCCATTGCCTCCTAATCCTAACAGTTCGCTTCACTCTCAATGAGAATTTAGGGGGAAAATTCCGCAGTTTCGTCAAAGTCTACTATATAAGAATTGCCATAATTACTTATAATGATGTTTATCAATGCAATTCACTGTATCTACAACATAAAATGAAGACTAAGCTTATAACCCGCGAAGGTTACAACAAACTAAAGGAAGAATTAGATTATTTATGGCGTGAAGAACGCCCGGAAGTCACTAAAAAAGTCACTTGGGCGGCAAGTCTCGGAGACAGGAGCGAAAACGCAGATTATCAATATAACAAGAAGAGACTACGGGAGATTGATCGAAGAGTCAGATACCTGACCAAGAGTCTGGAAGAACTGCGGTGTGTTGATTACTCCCCTCAACAAGATGGGCGTGTGTTCTTTGGTGCATGGGTAGAAATCGAAAATGATCAAGGGGAGATTAAACGCTTCCGTATTGTCGGGTACGATGAAATCTTTGGTCGCAAAGACTACATATCAATCGATTCTCCAATGGCCCGGGCTTTATTGAAGAAAGAGGTTGGAGACAGTGTAATCGTTTATACACCGAAAGGAGAAGTTTTGTGGTACGTGAATGAGATCGAATATGTGAAATAGTCTGTATACTATTTCAATATGACACAATTAGATTTTATTTAGTCCTGATAATAATAACGTATATAAATGAAGAATCACAAATAATTAATGTATTTTAAAGTTTACAAGACCTGAATATAAAAAAATAAAAAATAATATTTCTCCCTTGATTTGGGCTGGACTTATGTTAGAAATATAAGCGATCAAATTATTTCAATGGGGAAATTCAAACCTACAATAAACTTTACTGACATGTGACTCCCTTGTTTATATTTCGTTAAAATTAATTTCTAATTATTTATAATATAAATCTGTACTATATAGGGTGGAAATTAAATTTCATTTTTTCACTAAGAAACTAACAAAACAGAATTTTCAAGAGATTTACCTAGAGGATACGTTAATGAAAATAGCAGGCATAGCAGGAACACTTCCATCACGGTTTGTTACAAATCAGGAAGTTATTAATTTAATTGAGGAACATTCAAAAGAAACCTTTCAGGGAGATTTATCTAAGACCTTAAAATCAATAGGAAAATTACTCAATAAAAGCGGTATAGAAACCCGATATTGGCTTGCTGAAGGTGAAAAACCCATGCAACTCATGGAAGCAACATTCGATCGCGCTTTAGAACAAGCTAATATAAGCAAAGCGGAAATCGATCTGTTGATCTACCCCAGCGTCACTCGAGGCTTCACTGAGCCGGCCAATAGTACTTTTATCGCAAAAATGCTGGGACTCAATTGCAGGAATTACGATGTCATAGACGCTTGTAATGGTTGGGTGACTGCGATGGATATTATCAATAGTAAAATGAAGGCAGGTGAAATACGCTATGCTGCTATTGTTAATATGGAGTTTGGTATGTCCGATGGTGGACCTATCTTCCCACAGAACTTCTCTTTGAATTCTTCATCAGAGCTGGCTTATAAATTTCCAAGTTTTACGATAGGAGAAGCAACAACTGTTACCATACTGAGTAATGAATCACCTGATAACTTCAAATTTTCTTATATCAACAGACCAGATTTAGGTGATTTGTCTACCATTTCCTTACCTAACTGGGAACTGTTTTGTAACGATTCTGATGTTGAACGCATTTCACCTCTTGGTGGACAATGTCGGTTTAATTCATACGCAGCTCTACTACATGAATATGGCCGGGAAGGAACAATAGGGGTATTTAATAAGCACCAAGTTTCCAACAATGATATTCACAAGATCTTTATTCACACTGGTTCACCAAAAATGTGGCATGAATTTGGACAGTCGATCGATGTTGAGAACAAAATGCATCATGTTGGGCATAAAACAGGTAACATTGTTACTGCATCTATTCCTTTTGGAATCATTGATGCTGTTCACCAAGGTCTGTTGGAGAAAGAGCAGTTCTGCATGGGGTGGGCAGGAAGCGGTGGAATGGTTTTTGCTGCAATGTCGTTCAAATTTTAGTACACAATTTTATTGAGCCAATCAAGGCAGGTAGTAATCTACATACAATCAGAAATATATCACCGAAGCGAATTGATATTACTATTCCAATTTGATACATATTGAAACATTGATATTATCACAACGGGATAAAGCTGAGATATATGCCTGAGCTGCTAATAATAAAGAAATAGTTTTGCCAGATTAAAGATACAATAAGTAAACTCCTGTCCACATTGGCCTGGAGTGGATACTCATCTAGATAGATCATCAGTAAAGCCGGAAGACCTCAAAGTCTTCTGGCCTGAATTAATAAAAAAACCAAATTACTCTGAACTCATGTTTCATTTCAAATTCCTTTAATTAAATTATCTCCACCAATCCAAAATCTCTTTTTAATTATATCTTCCCTATCGAAATAGAACTCATTTTCATTAATATTTCGATAGTGATTTATATATTCGATAGCATTAGAAATATTCAGATAAAAGTCAAATAAACCATTATTTTCTATCATAGCAGCTAATCACTTTGACTGTGTGAAATATCATCATTCATATTTAAAACATAATAAACACTTTTATATTAACAGCATATAGAAGTGCCACAACTTTATTATCTCTCTCTCTAAATTTCCTCTAATGCCAGAAGCGGGAAAAGTAACAATAATGGGCTACAGTTACGATAACAGCCTAATTCACATACGAGTGTAGCCTTTTCCATCAATATTTCTGTGTAAAAGCCTAGAGCAAACTCACCTTCGCAGGCAATGTAGCCAATTCTTTACACGAAAAATCTAATGAAAAAATTTGATTTAATTGCAATCACTATAACGTAACCGACAATAAGTTAGCCAAATTATGTCGTAACTCATCAGAATAAGATCGGACGTGAACTGGAAATTGTTTCTCTCAGAACGTATAAAGGGGTTTTTGTGAATACTTGAAGCCTATCCACCAGAAGAAAACACAACATGAATGAATCTTTAAGCCGAATTATTGCAAGTGAGCTACAGGCCCAGCCACAACAAGTACTTTCAGCGATGAGTCTGCTCGATGAAGGGAATACTGTCCCTTTTATTGCACGATATCGTAAAGAAGCCACCGGCGGTCTGGATGACACCCAACTTCGCCAACTTGAGAGCCGCCTTGGTTATCTGCGCGAACTGTCGGACCGCCGCCAAACTATTCTTAAATCCATTGACGAGCAAGGCAAGTTGACACCAGAACTGGCCGAAGCAATTAATGGAACCCTGAGCAAAACAGAACTGGAAGATCTTTATCTGCCATACAAGCCGAAACGTCGTACCCGTGGGCAAATCGCTATTGAAGCAGGTCTTGAACCTCTGGCTAACTCTCTGTGGCAAGATCCACAACAAGAACCAGAACAAATTGCCGCCACCTTTGTTGATGCCGATAAAGGTGTAGCCGATACGAAAACCGCTCTGGATGGCGCTCGTTATATCCTGATGGAGCGTTTCGCTGAAGATGCAGCATTATTGGCAAAAGTTCGTGACTATTTATGGAAAAATGCCCATCTGGTCGCCAAAGTCGCCTCAGGAAAAGAAGAAGAAGGCGCTAAATTCCGTGATTATTTTGATTACCATGAACCTATCGCACAGGTCCCTTCTCATCGCGCATTAGCCATGTTCCGTGGCCGCAATGAAAGCATGCTGCAACTTTCCCTAAATGCTGATCCCCAGTTTGATGAACCACCCAAAGAGAGTTACTGCGAACAGATTATTACCCAACATCTTAATCTGCGCCTGAATAATGCCCCGGCGGATAGCTGGCGCAAAGCCGTTGTAAACTGGACCTGGCGTGTCAAAGTATTACTGCATCTCGAAACGGAATTGATGAGCACTTTACGTGAAAAAGCAGAAGATGAAGCTATCAAGGTATTCGCCCGTAACCTGCAAGATCTGTTGATGGCCGCACCAGCAGGTATGCGCGCAACAATGGGGCTTGATCCGGGTCTGCGTACCGGTGTTAAAGTTGCCGTCATTGATGCAACCGGCAAACTGATTGCCACAGACACTATCTATCCGCACACCGGGCAAACGGCCAAAGCAGCCGCAAGCGTAGCCGGGTTGTGTATCAAACATCAGGTGGAACTAGTCGCTATCGGTAACGGAACCGCCTCCCGCGAAACAGAACGTTTCTTCGCAGATGTCCAAAAACAGTTCCCGGAGATAAAAGCCCAAAAAGTCATTGTCAGTGAGGCAGGAGCATCTGTTTATTCTGCATCTGAACTGGCAGCACAGGAATTTCCTGACCTGGACGTTTCACTGCGCGGTGCAGTCTCTATCGCCCGCCGCCTGCAAGACCCATTGGCTGAATTAGTGAAAATCGATCCGAAATCTATCGGCGTAGGTCAATATCAACATGATGTCAGCCAGACCCAACTTGCCAAAAAACTGGACGCGGTAGTTGAGGATTGTGTAAACGCCGTCGGCGTGGATCTGAATACCGCGTCTGTTCCTCTATTAACCAGAGTCGCCGGACTGACCCGTATGATTGCCCAGAACATCATAAACTGGCGCGATGAGAATGGCCGCTTCAATAACCGTGCACAATTACTGAAAGTCAGCCGTCTTGGGCCAAAAGCGTTTGAACAGTGCGCCGGCTTCCTGCGTATCAATCACGGTAATAACCCGTTGGATGCATCGACTGTTCACCCGGAAGCCTATCCGGTGGTTGAGAAAATTCTGGCGGCCACTGAACAAAAACTCCAGGAATTGATGGGCAATCCATCCTCACTGCGTGGATTGAAGCCTCAGGATTTCACCACAGAACAATTTGGTGTTCCAACCGTTACCGATATTCTGAAAGAGTTGGAAAAACCAGGCCGTGACCCACGCCCAGAGTTTAAAACCGCGACCTTCGCCGACGGTGTGGAAACGATGAATGATCTGCGCCCGGGGATGGTACTAGAAGGTGCGGTCACTAACGTGACTAACTTCGGCGCATTTGTTGACATTGGTGTTCATCAAGATGGCCTGGTGCACATCTCTTCGCTGTCAGATCGCTTTGTGGAAGATCCTCACACTGTGGTAAAAGCAGGCGATATCGTCAAAGTCAAAGTGCTGGAAGTTGACCTGAACCGTAAGCGTATCGCTCTGACCATGCGTCTTGATGAACAACCGGGAGAGACCAACTCGCGCCGCAGTAGCAATACTCAAACTGACCGCCGCCCTGAGCGCAATGACAGAAACCGTACTCCTCCGCGCGCTTCAACGCCAGCCGGAAACAGTGCCATGAGCGACGCACTGGCCGCCGCATTCGGAAAAAAACGTTGATAGTTTTATAATCGCAACAATATGCACTGCTTTGGCAGTGCGTATCTCATCTCGGTTCGGTGATCAAGCAAAATCCAAATGCACTTACCTCTGCCAATTTCGGTTACTTATTGAACATCAATGATTGAAAATGCGATTAACGTTGAAATTAATGTTGGTTATTATTCTTATTTGCAATTAACATACATAGGATAAAAATCGTACTTTATATACTATCTTAGTACGGCCCTGGTTCTCGAGATTATTTTATTTATCACACATCCCGGAAGGTTATATGCAACTTCTTCCAGACCACAGTTACAAGATTATTGGCTTTTCTCCCAAGATCAGCCCGGCTTACCGACAGAAATTACTGTCATTAGGCATGTTGCCCGGTTCCTCTTTTCATGTTGTTCGTTTAGCGCCTTTAGGTGATCCGATACAAATTGAGACCCGTAGAGTTAACCTGATTCTGAGAAAAAAAGACTTGGAATTTCTCACATTAGACAACGTCCAATGCAATGCATAATCCATTGCAAGCAATAAAACTGTTACTCCTAATCTGGCACCAAGAACATGAAAGCACTAACCATTGGCTTAATCGGCAATCCCAACGCCGGCAAAACGACATTATTTAACCAACTTACTGGTGCCCGTCAACGTGTAGGCAACTGGGCAGGCGTCACGGTAGAACGCAAAGTTGGCCGTTTTACCACTGAAGACCATAAAATTGAGCTGGTTGACCTGCCGGGAACCTACTCTTTGACCACAATTTCTGAACAAACATCACTTGATGAGCAGATAGCCTGCCACTATATCTTGAGCGGTGATGCTGACATGCTAATTAACGTCGTAGACGCTTCTAACCTTGAGCGAAATCTCTATCTGACATTACAACTGCTGGAATTAGGCATTCCATGCATTGTTGCGCTGAATATGCTGGATATCGCTAAAAGCCAGCATATTCAAATCAATATTGCTGAATTGGAGAAGCGCCTTGGCTGCCCGGTCATTCCAATGGTTTCGACCCGTGCAACCGGACTCAATGAGCTGAAACAAGCGATTGACCGCCATAAACAGAACTCCGGGCAGTCGCTGATTCGCTATCCTGATTGCTTGTTGCAAGAAGTTGATCAGTTATCTGGTACAATTTCAGACGATTTTAATGCTCAACAACGCCGTTGGTTAGCTCTTCAGATACTTGAAGGGGACATTTACAGCCTGGAACATTCCGGCCTTCCGACTTCAATGCTGGCTGAATCCAAAGAACGCTTGCAACAACAGCAATACGCAGAACTTGAACTGGTTATTGCCGATTCACGCTATCAAAGTATTAACACATTATGCATGGCGGTGATCGACAGCCAAAAAGCTATGCCAAACAAACTGACCCAGGCAATTGATAACGTCATTCTCAACCGCTGGTTGGGTGTGCCCATTTTCCTGGCTGTTATGTATTTAATGTTCGTACTGGCGATTAATATCGGTGGTGCATTACAGCCTATTTTCGACGGTGGTTCTATCGCTGTTTTCATTCATGGCGTTCAATGGCTTGGTCATACATTAAGTTTTCCTGAATGGCTGACTATTTTCCTCGCGCAAGGTATTGGCGGCGGTATCAACACAGTTCTGCCATTGGTACCACAAATCGGCATGATGTATTTGTTCCTCTCTTTCCTTGAAGACTCCGGCTATATGGCGCGGGCTGCGTTTGTCATGGACCGTCTGATGCAGGTTCTGGGGCTGCCAGGTAAATCTTTTGTTCCGTTGATCGTTGGCTTTGGTTGTAACGTACCCTCAATTATGGGCGCGAGAACGCTGGATGCACCGCGTGAACGTCTGATCACGATTATGATGGCGCCATTTATGTCTTGTGGTGCACGGCTAGCAATCTTTGCCGTTTTTGCCGCTGCATTCTTCGGCAAAAACGGTGCAACCGTTGTTTTCTCTCTTTATATATTAGGCATTGTCGTCGCGATTTTGACTGGCCTGATGCTGAAATACACCATCATGCGTGGTGAAGCCTCGCCATTCGTTATGGAACTTCCGGTTTACCATATTCCACACCTAAAAACCCTGTTGTTGCAAACATGGCAACGCCTAAAAGGTTTTGTTATCCGTGCAGGTAAAGTTATCGTTATCGCCAGTATGTTTATTGGCGCGCTCAATAGCTTCTCTTTCTCTGGTAAAACCGTGGATAGCATCAACGAATCAGCACTGGCTTCGGTTAGCAAAGTTATTACACCATTGTTACAACCAATTGGCGTTCACCCAGATAACTGGCAGGCCGCCGTGGGACTGATAACCGGCGCGATGGCAAAAGAAGTGGTCGTGGGAACGCTGAATACCTTGTACACCGCAGAAAGCATTACAAATGAGCCATTTGACGCAGAGGGGTTCAACCTGCTTGGTGAACTGAGAGAGGCTGTTGGTGAAACCTGGGGGAGCCTGAAAGACACCTTCACTTTGAGTGTGCTTTCCAACCCAATCGAAGCCAGTAAAGGCGACGGAGAGATGGATAGCGGTTCTATGGGAGTCATGAGTACAAAATTTGGCTCCGCTATTTCAGCTTACAGCTACTTAATCTTTGTCCTGTTGTATGTACCATGTGTTTCTGTAATGGGCGCTATCGCCCGTGAAACAAGCCGTGGCTGGATGACATTCTCCATCCTGTGGGGGCTGAATGTCGCTTACTCAATCTCAGCCTTGTTCTATCAGATGGGGACTTTCTCACAGCACCGACAAAGCAGCTTGATCATCATTCTGACAGTAACCCTCTTTAACGCACTGGTGTTTTTCTTCCTGCGACGCACACGCAGCCGCGTGACGATGAAACTGAGCAGCAGCAATACTGGAAATAGCTGCCACTGCTCCAGTGGAAACTGTCACTAGGAATTAAAAATGATTAGCCTGTTACAAGTAAGGGACGCAGTCGCTCTAAATGGACGGGCAGATGCCAGGCTGTTGAGCCGCCAGCTTTGTGCGTCCGTACAGATGATTGCCGCTATGCTTGAACAGCTTACCGTGATGGGCAAACTGGAAAAGGTTGATGCAACTGCCTGCCTGAGCGGCAGTTGCAAACAATGCCCTGAAACCCAGAAATGTGATACGGCGGTTTATCGGATCGCCAAGGTACGTTAGCAATTGCCCCTTATATCGTCGCCCAATCGGGCGACGATATAAGGGGAGCTAACCGGGGGTTTCCTGCGATCTGACATAGGTTTTCAACGTTTCAATCGTTGCGCCGCCTGCACTACATGCAAAATAAGATCGTGACCATAGTGCACTGGTTTTTAACTGACGAGATAAATGCGTTTTTAAAATTCTGACATGGCGGCTGCGGATAAAAAAGCCTCTCGGATTTGTTGGATCATCGTTCCATCGAGGAGCTGACGACGATATTTTGTTGTAAAGATTAAATGGACAACTAACCTGCTGACACTGTGTCGCCGGCGTCGATAATTTTTTAATTCATCATTGTGCGCACTCATTTGAAATGCGTTCTGAAAATCCCTAGAATGATAGAATGCTATCAATGAGCGGTTATCATGAAAAGAGCCATTAAAGTCCGCCTCTATCCCACTGTTGAACAGGCTGAATTTCTGAATGCCCAGTTCGGTGCAGTGCGTTGCGTCTTTAACAAAGCGCTCCATATCAGCCGCCACATGTACCAGCGCCATGGATTATCGTTAAATCCGAAACGCGACTTAAAGCCGTTACTGGTGAAAGCGAAAAAATCTCGCCGTTATCACTGGCTAAAAGACTATGATTCTCAAGCCTTACAGCAGTCGGTCATTAATCTGGACAGGGCGTTTCAAAATTTCTTCCAAAAACGGGCAAAATTCCCCCGCTTTAAAAGCAAGCATGGCAAACAATCCAGCTACCACCCTAACACTGATTGACGAAAACCAAGCGATCATTGTGGAGACGCTGAAAACGGCAAACATGATGAAAAATCACAGACTTGCCCGTGCCATCGGGGATGCAGGCTGGCATAGTTTCATCAGCAGGCTGGAATACAAAGCGGAACAAAAAGGCGTTTATGTGGTGAAACTCGATCAGTGGTACGCCAGTTCCAGAAGGTGTCATTGTTGTGGTGACAAGATGTCGGAAATGCCGCTGCATAAACGGCGCTGGCAATGCCCTGAATGCGCGGTAGAACATGACCGCGACATCAATGCGGCGATCAACATTCGGCAAAAAGGGATAGTTGAATTACAGGCGGCGGGACACGTCGTCTCTGCTCATGGAGGCCTGCGTAAATCTGTTGCACCAACGGTTGCGGCCTGAGAAGTGGGAAGCCTCGCCGTTTTTTACGGCGGGGAGCAGTCACCTGTTTCTTATTAACGCTCTGTTAATCTCAACCCGTAAAATCGAACCGCCGCATCCATGCGGCGGACGTTTTACTCTTCCAAACCACGCCGATAATAAGTTTGTTACATTATCAGCCTAAAAACGATTCTTTTCTGACAAATTCAATCAATAATTCAACAAATTCATCAGGATGAGAAATAAAAGGCGCATGGGCGGCATGACGCATCATCGCTGACACTGAACGCGGCCATTTCTCATCAAGAATACTGATAACTTTTTTTGGTACCAAACCATCCAGATAACCGTAAATCCGTAGGAACGGTATGGAAAGTTCAGCTAAAGGTTCCCTTAAATCTTCGGTACGCAAAATTTCCAAACCAACATTGAGCACTTCAACAGAAGGCATCGGCTGCGCCAATACAACGGATTTCAGTAACCGCGCATCCTGACGGGCGCTGTCTGTACCCAATGTCTGTAAAGCAAGAAAACGCTCCACTGTGCGCTGGAAATCTTCACTAAGCTGATGCTCGAAACTGCTCAAAACCTCAGGTTTGATCCCCGGCCAGTCACCTTCTGCACTGAAATGTGGTGAAGACGCCACAGTAATTAATCCGGCAACCTTATCCTGATGGTCAAGCGCAATCCGGCTGGCAACTAGCCCACCTAACGACCAACCCAGCCACAACGCATTTTCAGGTGCATACCGCCAGACTTCATCCGCCATATCATCAAGGCTCATCGGACCGTATTTCTGGCTGCGGCCATAGCCCGGTAAATCCACCAAATGTAAACGAAAATGCGGAGCGCATCGCATTTCAATGGAACGCCAAACTTCCGCATTCAACCCCCATCCGTGCAGCAACACAAGATCACGTGAATCTCTCGCAGAAGTCTGCCAAAACAGATCAGCCATTGTTATTCTCGACTTTATTTGCCATCAAGGAAGAAGCTTATGCTAACAATGGTTGGGTACTGTTGGCTATGCCATCAGCCCCTTTGGTTTCCACATCACGGAATATGCAGCTTTTGCAACAAGCGGCTGAAACGTCTGACAAACGTGTGTCCATGCTGCGCCTTGCCCTCAGAATTGACTTCACTGCCTTGCGGACGCTGTATCAAGAATCCCCCGCTGTGGAAACATATGATCGCGGTGACAGATTATAGCCCGCCATTGAGCGGCCTTATTCGCCGCTATAAATATTACAGTACCCCACAACTCGCATCCGTTCTGGCGCGTCTGTTTCTGCTGCACTGGCAACAAGGCTACCGTGATGGACGATGATATAAACCCAATATTCTGCTCAGTGTGCCACTGCATCGGCACAGACGCTGGAAACGGGGATTTGATCAAGGTGTATTAATCGCAAAGCAACTATCAGAATGGCTACAATGCGATTATCAGCAAAGCATTCTGCAACGGACGCGTGCTACACTACCACAAAGAAATTTATCAGCGGCACGTCGTAAAACTAATCTCAGGAAAGCGTTCTGGCTTTGTGGCCCCGTCACAGGACAACACATAGCCATAATTGATGATGTGATTACCACTGGAGCGACGATGACCGAAATTTCCCGTTTGTTAATTCGTGCTGGCGCCCGCTCAGTGCAGGTCTGGGCGATTTGCCGAACCTTGTAGTCAAGATGAGAATGGGCGTATTATAACCAACTAAAGCAGTCAACTATTGAGCAAATGATATGATTAATATTACTGAAGCAGCGCAAACTCATTTTGCCAAATTACTGGCAAACCAAGAACCTGGTACTCAAATCCGCGTATTTGTCATCAATCCGGGCACACCTACCGCAGAATGCGGTGTGTCTTACTGCCCGCCTGACGCTGTTGAAGCAACAGATACTGAGCTGAAATTTGAGAAACTGTCCGCTTACGTTGACGAGCTGAGTGCGCCGTTCCTTGAAGAAGCAGAAATCGATTTTGTCACTGATCAATTAGGCTCTCAACTAACACTAAAAGCCCCTAACGCCAAAATGCGCAAAGTTTCTGATGATTCTCCACTGATCGAACGGGTGGAATATGTCTTACAGTCACAAATTAACCCACAATTAGCGGGTCACGGCGGCCGCGTCAGCCTGATGGAAATCACTGATGAGGGCTTTGCTATCCTTCAGTTCGGCGGCGGTTGTAATGGTTGTTCAATGGTCGATGTCACCTTGAAAGAAGGAATTGAAAAAGAGTTGCTGAACATGTTCCCGGAATTAAAAGGTGTAAGAGACTTAACTGAGCATCAACGCGGTGAACACTCTTATTACTGACAACTGACTTTCCCGTTCGGATAACCGTCGGGAAAATGTCACTACAATAATAATCTAATGGGATAATCTCTAAGTTCTAAGGAGTAATTCAGAATATATATATGGAACATTTTCAAACAATCAGCCCTGAGCAGGCTTATCAACATTGGCAAGATAAATCCGCCATTATGGTGGATATTCGCGATCCACAAAGTTTCCGGGGCGGTCATGCATCCGGGGCCTTTCATTTAACCAATGACACATTAAATGAATTTATGTTGCAGACCAATTTCGAGCAACCTGTCATGGTCATGTGTTACCACGGTCACAGCAGCCAGAGCGCCGCTCAGTATTTACTGAACATGGGTTTTGAAGTGGTTTACAGCATTAATGGCGGCTTTGAAGCCTGGCAGAGAGACTATCCTCAAACTGTTGATTCCTCATTACATAATCTGGCATAACAACACCTCATGATCCGCGTAATAGCTATTTCAAACCCGCGCCTGGCGCAAGCTTTTATCGATTATATGGCAACCCATCAAGTACATCTGACCATGCGTCCGGGTCACGATGGGCAGCACGTAGAATTGTGGCTGGAAGATGACACTAAACTCACCATCGTTCAACAAGAGCTGGAACAATTTACCCGAGATCCGCTGAACGAACGTTACCAGGCGGCCAGCTGGCAATCCGGCGATGTGAATCACTCATTGAAATACCATAACAACCTGAATTGGCAATATTTGAGTCGTCAGGCTGGCCCGCTGACCATGACAGTTCTGATCCTGAATATCGCCGTTTATCTCTGGATGCAATTCTCTGGGGATTATCAGGTTATGTCCTGGCTGGCCTGGCCTGACAACAGTCAACATCTGGAGCTATGGCGTTGGGTTACTCACGGTTTACTGCATTTCTCACTATTGCATATCATCTTTAATCTGATGTGGTGGTGGTATCTTGGCGGACAAACAGAAAAGCGCCTTGGTACAGGAAAGCTGTTTGTTATCACTATCGTTTCCGCTGTTTTCAGTGGCTGGGGACAATCATTATTCAGTGGTTCTCATTTTGGCGGTCTTTCCGGTGTTGTTTACGCTTTAATTAGTTATGTCTGGTTAACCGGCGAACGTGCACCCGAGCGCGGCATTGGCGTTCCCCGCGGTTTGATGGCTTTTTCGATCCTCTGGCTGATTATTGGCTACTTCGACACGTTTGGACTCGCTATTGCCAACGCGGCCCATTTTTCCGGTTTAATTATCGGCTTACTGATGGCGCTGTGGGATAACCGTCATACCTTCAAAAATAACACTCACAACCGGCATTTTTAAGAATATTAGGGGACTATCGTGAAGCAAACTCAACGGCATGATGCAATAGTTGAGCTGGTACGTCTTCAGGGCTATGTCAGTACTGAAGAGTTGGTTGAACACTTTAATGTCAGCCCCCAGACTATCCGCCGTGATTTGAACGACCTGGCAGACAAAAACAAAATACAGCGACATCACGGCGGTGCCGCATTGCCATCAAGTTCAGTCAATACCGCTTATCATGACCGCAAAAGCATGTGGTCAGAAGAAAAAGCCCGTATTGCCCAACGTGTTGCCAGCCATATCCCAGACGGCGCAACACTGTTTATTGATATCGGCACGACACCGGAAGCCGTCGCCCACGCACTGCTAAATCATAAAAATCTGCGGATTGTCACTAACAACCTCAACGTCGCTACCTTATTGATGACAAAGGAAGACTTCCGTTTAATCCTGGCGGGTGGGGAGATTCGTACCCGTGATGGGGGGATTATCGGTGAAGCTACACTGGATTTTATCTCCCAGTTTCGGCTCGATTACGGCATTCTCGGCATCAGTGGTATCGATATGGATGGCTCACTGCTGGAGTTTGATTACCATGAAGTACGCATTAAACGCGCGATTATCGAAAATTCCCGTTGCGTCATGCTGGTGACTGACCATTCTAAATTTGGTCGCAACGCTATGGTCAATCTGGGTAACATGAATCTCATTGATTACTTATTTACTGACCAACTTCCCCCACCGGGCATCCAAAAAGTGATTGAACAACATAATGTTCAGCTCGAACTCTGCTGATCATTTCTCTCTTATGGGGATAACTCTATCCCCAGCTCTCTCTTCTCATTCCACGGAATACTATCTTTAATAGCCTTCTAATTAATGCCATATAAATCATGCTAGTACGATAATATTTGTTACCTATATCACGCGAATATATTTTTTCTTAGTTATATAGTTGGCTATTAAGCAATTTCTGATTACAATTGTGAGCGAAAACGAACATTAAAGAACTATTTCGAACATTTTAGGGGGATGCATGGAAACCAAAGACTTGATTGTGATCGGTGGCGGGATCAACGGCGCCGGTATCGCGGCAGATGCCGCTGGCCGGGGACTCTCTGTTCTGCTGCTGGAAGCGCAAGACTTAGCTAAAGCCACTTCATCCGCCAGTTCAAAGCTGATCCACGGTGGCCTGCGCTATCTGGAACATTATGAATTCCGTTTGGTCAGCGAAGCGCTGGCAGAACGTGAAGTTTTATTGAATCTCGCACCACACATCGCTTTCCCAATGCGTTTTCGTCTGCCGCACCAGCCACACCTGCGCCCGGCATGGATGATCCGCATTGGTCTGTTCCTTTATGACAATTTAGGCAAGCGTGTCAGCCTGCCGAGCAGTAGAGGGCTAAAATTCGGCGCTAATTCCGTTCTGAAGCCAGAATTAGTCCGTGGCTTTGAATATTCCGACTGCTGGGTTGATGACGCTCGTTTAGTTGTCCTTAACGCTCAGGAAGTCAAAAAACACGGTGGGGAAGTCCGTACACGAACAAAAGTTACCCGTGCATGGCGTGAACAAGATGGCTGGATGGTTGAAGCCGAAGATCTGCGGACAGGTAAAACCCATACCTGGCGTGCAAAAGGTCTGGTTAACGCCACTGGTCCTTGGGTTAAAGAATTCTTTGACGATGGTCTGAAACTGAAATCACCTTATGGTATTCGTCTGATCAAAGGCAGCCATATTGTGGTACCAAGAGTGCATGATGAGCCGCAAGCTTATATTCTGCAAAACGAAGATAATCGTATTATATTTGTGATTCCTTGGATGGATGAGTTCTCCATTATCGGAACAACCGATGTGGAATATAACGGCGATCCAAAAGAGGTGAAAATTGACGATCAAGAGATAAACTATCTATTGGAAGTCTATAACAATCACTTTAAGAAGCAAATTAGCCGTGAAGATATTGTCTGGACCTATTCCGGCGTACGCCCACTGTGTGATGACGAATCTGATTCACCTCAGGCAATTACCCGTGACTATACACTCGATATTCATGATGAGCAGGGCAAAGCGCCATTGCTGTCTATATTCGGCGGTAAATTGACCACTTACCGTAAGCTGGCAGAACACGCAATGGAGAAGATGATTCAATACTATCCAAATGCCGGGGAAGCCTGGACTAAAAATGGTCAATTACCGGGCGGTAATCTGGAAGGCTGCGATCGCGACGGTTACGCCCGCTTACTGCGTAAACGTTACAACTGGTTGCCAGAAGGCATTGCCGTGCGCTATGCCCGTACTTACGGCAGCAATAGTGAACTGATTCTGCAAGGTGCCAACAGTCTAGCTGATCTGGGTGAATTCTTCGGCCAAGGTCTATATGAAGCAGAACTTTGTTATTTGGTTAACAATGAGTGGGTTGTTGAACTGGATGATGCAATTTGGCGCCGTACCAAATTGGGTATGTGGCTGAATGAAGAGCAGAAACAGCGCATTGCAGTATGGCTAGCAGAGAATGCGAAGCTATTGTGAACAAAAATTAAATTGACGTAAACTTCAGGCGCAAAATATATACTGCGCCTGTTCTTGTTCTCTATTTATGCTCACCCAAGTTGCAACTAAAAATATCTCAGATGGATAAATATAATTTTATTACTTATTATTCCAGTAACCATTAATACAAAAAATATAGAAATTCTATTATTAAATATTAAAATTCAGAGTAATCATTAAATTAATAAAAATAAACTAATAATATATTGAAAGAATAATTTCCACTCCATAGAATGGACGATTTAGCCAACGAACAACAGTATTATTTACCGAAACAAAAAATATCCGAGGAAACTTATCAGGCATTTTATATCACGAAGAATATATAAAAGTGTTAACCTATTTTTGAGCCGGACAGATCGTAAGGAAGAATAACCCCATCACCATCTTTAAAATCTTTAGGGTTTCTGGTAATCAATAACCGCCCATTTTTTTGAGCTGTCGCCCAGATTATTGCATCAGGGAGCTTTATTTTTTTCTCATGTCGGATAATTACCGCACGTTCTGCTACGTCACTTGTGACATTAAGAATCTCAAAACCATCCAAAAAGATTCTTGTTGCGTTTTCTTTGTCCTTATCCAGCTTCTTAGCTCCCACCATAACCTCCATCCATGTTATGCAACTAATAGCTGGGTTATTCCCATATTTTCTTAATATTTCGGCAGCTTGTTCATATCCATTTAAATAGTCAATCAATATATTAGTATCGAATAGCGACTTCATAGCAATCATTGCCATTCCTCGCGTAAATTATTTTGATATTCCAATCCATCTAACTTTTTATCTCCCCATAAACCAAAAGCACTATTATTCTGTTCTGAAATATTAGCATCAAGATAAGCATCTATTGCTTTTCGAATCTGCGCGGCACGTGACTTATCAGGAGAACGCTCCTTTAAAACTTCAAGCTTTCTAATCATTTCTTCCGGCAGATCTATATTGATTCTTACCATAGCAACCATATTTATTTCCCCCTGTCACACATCAGATATACACATCATATACCTCATCAGTTCAATTGTCTATTTTTCAACCTGAAGAATTATCACAAAAATTAAACAACAGATTTCAAGTTGCAGCGCGGCGGCAAGTGAACGCAGCCAACAAAGCAGCAACTTGAAAGATGAAGGGTATAATAACCCTGGGCCAGATTGACCTAGACTATTATCAGCAAAGGGACATTCAAATTAAAGCATATTTAAACAATCGAAAGTCATTACGTACAAATAATCATGGAGGTTTTAAGGCTCTTTCTCATGACGTATACGCCATAGCACTGTAACTTGGCCAAAAATCGCGGGGCAATTCGCCTTTGCCGTCTCTGCCATTGGCTAATTTGAATTCAACTTCGCTGGTTTCAACCAATGTTTGGAGATCGAGTATTTCCTGTAGGGTTACGCCCATCGAATTATTTCCTTACTGCCCGTCTATTCTGTTTCTAATCTACCAAGCTTACCAAATAGCTGAGAAAAAAACCGAGGTGCAGGTCGTTGGAAGTTTAGCCATTTAGTGACTAAACATTCACCCAATCTACCGCCTCACGGGTCAGACGACCAATTTCCTGCCAATTCTGACTATCCACCAGCGCTTTACTCACCATCCATGAGCCGCCACACGCCACAATACGCGGTACTGCAAGATAATCACGGACATTCTTCAGCCCGATACCTCCGGTAGGAATAATCTGGAGTTCAGTATAAGGAGCCAGTATCGCTTTAATCATCAGCAAACCACCGGAAGGCTCTGCCGGGAAGAATTTCAACAGTTTCAGCCCTAATTCCATTGCACCTTCAATAACACTTGGGTTATTCACACCCGGAATAATGGGAATATTCAGTTCCTGACAGGCTTTGACGGTATTTGGATTAAAACCCGGAGAAACAATAAAAGTCGCTCCCGCTTCCTTGGCCGCAACCACTTGCTCACGATTCAGAACGGTTCCTGCGCCAATCAGCATATCCGGCCGAGCTGCTTTTAGCAGACGAATCGCTGCCACCGCCGCCGTAGAACGGAAAGTAATTTCTGCTACCGGCAAGCCATTGTCAGCCAGCGCGTTACCCAGCGGAATAATGTCTTCCGCACGATCAACCGCAATCACAGGAACAATTTTTAGCTGGCGTAACTGCTCAATCATTTGTTTCATCGTTTTTTCTCCTGCCCTTAAAAGAAGCTGTCTGTTATCGTTTTGGTGGCGCTGATTGGAATAATCGCCCCTTTATGCTGAATAACGATACCCGCAAGACCATGCCCCATTTTTACCGCTTGTTGTACTGAGCAATCGGTCAGATATCCGGCCAAAAACCCGGCGTTAAAAGCATCTCCCGCCGCCGTGGTATCGACCACTTTATCAACCGGATCGGTTGGGATCTGCTCAATCGGCGTACCTTGCACCAAATTCTGATAATAGCAACCGGCGGCACCCACTTTAACAATAGCTTCTTTAACCCCTGACCATTTGAGGCGAGTCATGATTTCTGTCACTGATTTATCACCCCACAAATTGCCTTCATCGTCATCTGTCACCAAAGCTAATGCAGTGAAAGAGAGCAATTTCTGATAACAGGCTTGGGTTTCTGCCACACTTTCCCATAATGTCGGACGGTAATTGCTGTCAAAAACCACTGTTTTTCCTTGCGCAGCCAGTGCAGCCAATTGATTCAGTAATATTTCACGATCATCGGCAGGCAAGATAGCCAGGCTGATGCCACTGAGATAAATAGCATCCATCCGCTGCAACGATTGAATAATAGAAAAGAAATCAGGATGGCGAACCATATAACGAGCGGCGGAATCATTACGCCAGTACAGAAAAGTGCGTTCTCCCTGCCCATCAAGCTGAATCAGATACAACCCTGGCTGATGAGCAGGATCACGCAACACCAGATGCGTATGAATGCCCTCATTTTGCCAACATTTGATCATGCCTTCGCTGAGTGAGTCCATTCCCAGCGCAGTAACAAAATTCACAGCAATCTTTTGCTGACTTGCCCGTGCTAAGTAAACCGCACTATTCAGCGCATCACCACCAAAAGTCTGATGCATAGTGCCGAAAGGCGCACCATTAAGTTCAATCATACATTCCCCAAGAAATGCAATCCGCTTCATTGGTTTTCTCCCGGCAAGGCAAAATAACAGCGGGCATTATTAAAGCAAATATTCTCGACCATCTGCCCTAACATTGCTCTGTTATGAGGAATTTCTCCATTTTCTGCCCATTGGCCCAATAAGTTACAAAGAATCCGACGAAAGTATTCATGTCGTGTATATGAAAGGAAGCTACGGGAATCGGTCAACATGCCGACAAACTGACTCAACAGCCCAAGTTGGGAAAGTTGTTCAAGCTGGCGCAACATGCCATCTTTCTGATCATTGAACCACCAGCCCGAACCAAACTGCACTTTACCGGCAACACCGCCCCCCTGAAAGTTGCCTGCCATCGTGGCAATCACTTCGTTATCTCGTGGATTCAGGCAATAGAGAATTGTTTTCGGCAATTCGTCTGTTACATCCATGCTATCCAGCAAGCGGGATAACGACCAAGCGATATTGTTATCACCAATGGAATCAAAGCCACTATCCGCACCAAGCAGACGAAACATGCGGGTATTGTTGTTACGGATAGCGCCAATATGCATCTGCATGACCCAACCACGAGCTGCATATTGACACCCAAGCCACACCAGAACCGCCGTTGTGTACTGCGCAATTTCGAGTTCAGAGAGAATATCGCCTGTCAGCCGTTTTTGCAGGATTTTATCCAATACAGCTTCATCAGGAACCGCTGTATAGCGCAGATTCTCTATGCCGTGATCAGCAGCCCGACAACCATGCGCGGCAAAATGATCAAGACGGCGCTCCAGCGCGTGCAACACATCAGCAAAAGCAGAGATCGACACATCAGCCACCGCCTCAAGCTGTTTGATGTAATCCGTGAAACCCGCCAGTTCGATTTTAAATACGCGGTCAGGACGCCAACTGGGTAATACTTCGATATCGAAATTGTCATCTGCGGCGATTTGACGGTGATATTCCAGAGAATCCACCGGATCATCCGTTGTTCCAACCATGCGCACATTCATTTGCTGCATAATGCCACGAGTTGAAAATTCCGGTGTCGCCAGCTTTTCATTGCATTGATGCCAGATTTCATCCGCAGTTTCCGGCCCGAATAATTTCCCGGCGATACCAAATGGACGACGTAATTCCAGATGAGTCCAGTGATAAAGCGGATTCCCCAACGTCAGTGGCACTGTTTTCACCCATGCCTGATATTTTTCATAATCACTGGTTTGTTTGCCGGTAATCAGTGATTCATCAACCCCCGCAGAACGCATTGCCCGCCATTTATAGTGATCCCCTTCAAGCCAAATTTGACCGAGGTTATCAAACCGGCGATTTTCGGCAATTTCACGCGGGTTAAGATGGCAATGATAGTCATAAATCGGCATAGCTGCGGCGTATTCATGATATAGCTGACGGGCGGTTTCATTGTTCAGAAGAAAATCTTCACACATAAAATTTTTCATGTCTTTTTCCTGCGCCCAGATCAGCGTGTCGCCACAACGCGACGTGCGCCGTAGTCTAATAATTGTTGGTAAGCGTCACTCACTACCCGGACAAAATGCGGGTTGGCTGACAATGGGTTACCAAAAACAGCCAACAATGCGGGAACCACACCAACAGATAATCCATGTTGCCGATAAATAGCGTTAAATTGGTCAACCAACGGATCATGTACATCAATCCATTCGCCTTGCTCATCTTTACCGCTGATATAACGCATCCAGCCAGCAATGCCCAAGGCCAGATGCCAATAATCGCTGCCATTCGCCAGATGATGAGTGATAGAATCAAGCATACGTTGGGGTAATTTTTGGCTGCCATCCATTGCTATCTGCCAGGTCTGGTGCTTAAGTCTGGCGTTACTGAAACGCTCAATAAGCAGGTGCGCATATTGGCAAAGATCCGTTCCTGCCGGCATCGTCAGAGTTGGAGCCTGCTCTTTCAGCATCAGATCCAAAACGGCTTGCCTGTAATCGGGATTCGCTATTGCGTCAGCAATATGCGCATATCCTCCCAAATAGCCCAGATAAGCCAAGAATGAGTGGCTGCCGTTGAGCATTCGCAATTTCATGGTTTCAAAAGGCGCCACATCTTCAACAAATTGTGCTCCTGCCACATCCCAGTTTGGGCGGCCACTCACAAAATTATCTTCAATCACCCACTGGCGGAAAGGCTCACAGGCAATTGCGCATGGGTCATAAACACCCAATTGTTCAGCTATTTCCTCCAGTGATTCTGGCGTAGTCGCTGGAACAATGCGGTCAACCATAGTGCATGGGAAAGCCACATTCCGATCAATCCACTGCGCCAGTTTTTCATCTCGTAAACGGGCAAAACCGATCACCGCTTCACGGGTAACTTTGCCATTCTCTCTGACGTTATCGCAGGACATCACCGTCAACGGCGATAAGCCACGTTCATAGCGTAAGCGAAGCGCTTCAACAATATATCCAATAGCCGATTTGGGCGCGGCTGGATTAACTAAATCCTGTTGAATCAACGCATTATTTATATCCAATTTGCCACTGGCAGCATCGGTACAATAGCCTTTCTCGGTAATTGTCAGCGAGATAATCGCCACCTGCGGCTGTGCCATAGTTTCCAAAATACCTTGCTGACCAACCAATTCAGGGTGTAAAGCATCGATCATCGAGCCGATAATTTTCAGCTCTGTTTGTTCTGCCCCTTTTTCCGCAATGGTACACAAGCAATCTTGATCTTTAAGTTGCTGAATCAGCGTCTGACCGGAGAACAAACTGACTTCACAAATCCCCCAGTTACTGCCAGTTTTTTCCAGCATGTGATGAGTAAAAACTGCCTGATGCGCCCGATGAAAAGCGCCACATCCCAGATGAACAATGCGGGTAACCAGTTTCTGGCGATCATAAGCAGGAAAAGAAGCAACAGGACTGATTTCACCGTTGGCTATATTACGGATCATGGAATAATTCCTTTAACGACGCAGATTATCTGAATAATCAATAACTCAGTAACATTTGAGGCAACCACAAGCTCAGTTGTGGCATAAAAGTCACCAGCATCAGAGCGATAATCAAAGCACAGTACATGGGCACCAACGGTCTCAGGATCTTATTAATGCTGACCTCACCGATAGAGCAGCCAACAAACAGCGCACTACCCACCGGTGGCGTACAGATACCAATAGCCAGGTTGAAAGTCATAATGATACCGAAGTGTACCGGGTCAACCCCCATATTCTGTGCCACCGGCAGGAAAATCGGGGTAAAAATCAGAATCGCCGGGGTCATATCCATAAAGGTCCCGACCAGCAACAAAATAAGATTAATAACCAACAGAATAACCAGTGGGTTTTCAGAAACCGCCGTCAATGCATCAGCGATTAAATAGGGCAAATCAGCATTCGCCATTGCCCAAGACATTCCCATTGAGGCACCAATTAGCAACAGAACAATGGAGGTGGTCACAGCAGAATCGAGAATGATTTTTGGCAGTTTAGTGATACTGACTTCACGATAAATCAGTATTGCTAAAATAAAGCTGTATAACACAGCTATCGCCGAAGCCTCTGTCGCGGTAAAAATACCGGCAATGATACCGCCCATAATGACCACAACCAGCATCAGAGAAGGCAAGGCGCGAACCAGGGTAGTAAAAAACTCGTTCCATGTCGGCTTTGGCGATACCGGATAATTACGGCGCCTGGCAATAATCGCCGCCACAATCATCAGAGATACCCCCATCAGAATGCCGGGAACATACCCTGCCAGAAACAGGGCGGCAATGGATGTACCACCAGAAACCAGTGAATAAACAATCAAGGTATTACTGGGCGGGATCAACAAACCCGCAGGACAGGAAGCAATGTTGACAGCGGCAGAATATTCCGGCTCATAGCCCTCTTTTCTCTGCATTGGCGCCATCGTTCCACCGACTGCCGCAGCTGATGCCACCGCTGAACCTGAAATCGCCCCGAAAAACATGTTCGCCATAATATTGACGTGAACCAAAGAGCCAGGCAAACGGCCACCAATGACTTTTGCCAGATTAATCAGCCGGGCAGCGATCCCTCCCTGATTCATAATATTTCCCGCCAGAATAAAAAACGGGATCGCCAATAAAGAGAAGTTATCAACACCCGCCGCCATACGTTGAGCGACAACGGTAATTGCCGCCTCCATTGGCAGAGTCATCATAATTGCCAGTAATGACGACAAACTAATCGCAAAGGATACCGGTACACCAAGTGCTAACAGCACAGCAAAGCTACCAAACAACGCTAAAACCACTTGCCAATCCATAAGCTCCCCCTCTTTTGTCTGGTGATGTTAATGACTTGCAGAAACCGCGGTGTCTTTACCTGAAAAATTCTGAATCAGAGAAACAATGTCTGCCAGTACATAGAAAATCATCAGCACTCCACTGATTGGCAAACATAAATAGACATATCCCATCTGTAGCCCTAGCGCCGGTGTAATTTGCCCGGTTTCAAGCGTTGAGATAGCCAGTACCGATCCGCCATACACCAGTACGACCGCAGCAAACAACGCTATCGCCGCCTGTATCACCAAACCCACAATATTTTTACCTATCCCCTTAAGTTTCATCATTAACAGGTCGATAGCTAAGTGACGGTGTTGACCTGTGGTATATGCCGCGCCAATCATGGCGACCCACATAAACAGATAACGGGCAAGCTCATCCGTTACCGTACTCGGCGTACCAAGCACATAGCGGGAAACCACCTGCCATGTGACACAAAACACCAAAAAAGTGGAAAGGCAGATGGTAAAAAATGCCAAACCTTTATTGATGCAATCCACAAGGTAATGAGATGGTCGCCCTCACCCTGTTAGCGATATATTGACAGCGTGTGATTTATTTTTTTAAGAGGCCATCATCATGAACACTATCGCACTGATTGGTATCGATCTCGGC
>NZ_JBEJZY010000021.1:0-81150 GCF_040256935.1 Photorhabdus viridis | reverse complement strand
TTTTTTATTGGAAATCGTCGCTGGCCTAATTGCTTATACATTCCAACCTAAAAAACCGAGCTTGAATTTACGGGATTGTGATATAGCTATTTTTAAACGAAGCTGAGGTTAACATAAGAGGAAAATACATCGCCAATGAAAAGGGATTTACGAGCTACTATCATTCTGAGGGTTTTCTTATTTTTTAATTAAACATTTATTTAATGAATGGTTTTCATTGTGTCGTTTTTTGTAAATACAATCGTTTTTCCGTTTTCTGACTCATATTTAAATTTTACTACCTCCATTAAACTGATACTGAAGTTTTTTCCTTTATTTGATTTTCCAGGTTTAAAACCAGAGAGGGTAAAAATATATTCCAATGATATTAAAATCAAAGCCTATTTCTTTAATCGTTTTTAATACTGCTAAACGTTTTTATCCTTTTCTCTCTATTAATCCGATTAATCAAAAAGCTTCCTGTCTTTCTTTAATGATTTATCTCTCTTTTCGAAAACCTTTTTCAACCATGTAACATCTTTTACTTAAAAAATTTTTTAATGCGATTAATCGTGCTTTCAATACTTCGTGATTAATAGCATCGAATAGAAAGCTAACGTGTTTTTTAAGCTTGGTTTTGTTTATAACCAAAGTTAATAAATTTAAAATCCTTTTTTCCTGATGTTTTCTTTTCCAATATCAGTACAGTACCGAGTTTTTTACCTGCTCCTATCGGGTTTCTCGCCTTATATCCCCTCCCGCATTGGACGAAGGTTTACGGCGATTTTTGCTAAATTCACCACTGCGCACCTTCCCAATCAGAATCCCCAGCAGCGTATAAACCACGCCAAGGATCAGCATCATGGCAATATCTCCCAATACATTCTGTAATGGCAGCCCCATTTGGTTAACACCTGCAATCGCTTTTGTCGCCCAAGTGGATGGTAAGGCGGAAGAGATTGCCCTCACCCAATCAGGCATCGCCTGTATCGGCCAAATGGTGCCGGAAATATAGAAAACCGGCGTTGTACTAAGAGCAAGCGTCAGATAGATCATTTCCACACTGCGCATGCATTCTGTCACTAACTTCCCTAATCCAAACACCGACAACATAAACAGGAAAGTCAGCATTAATAACAGAGGAATAGACGCTTCCTGACGGTATCCCAATACCCACGGCCAAAGAACAAAAAATATGATGGAGAGAAAAAGCCAGATGGGTAATAACGCCGATAATGCCCCTAAATAGACAGGTAATGGGGGTTTACCTTTCGGCGTACTGCGCATCGTAATACTGACCCGCACACAAGATATCAGCAAAGAGTGTTGCAACAACATCACCAACAAACCAGGAAAGGTAATTGCAGCAAAGCTAACACCAGGGTTGAACAACCCAACAGTTTCACTACGAATTGGCATCAGTAATAGTTTTACCTGTTCAGGACTGAAACCATATTTCAGTAGCAATTTGTTGTTATATTCACTCAGCAATTGCCGGTGGGCTGAGGTCAACTCTTGCTGAATCTGCCCATTAGCAAGACGACTCGTTGCATCTCCATAAATCGGGAAGGTGATATTTTTTCCAGTAAGGATATTTTTCTCCAGATCCGCCGGTATGATGATGATCGCAAAAATTTCACGTAATAGCAGATCGTGACGGGCATCAGCCAGATTGTCATAGCTGTGGACAGCAATTTTAGCCGTAGAATTAAGCTGACGTATCAGAGCACGACTGGCGAAGCTGTGATCCTGATCGATCACAGCAACGGGCAGATCCCATACTGTTGGCCGGACATACACCAAACTCATCAGACACAAGGAAGCCAGCATCAACATCCACATGGGTTTTTCCAGCATTCCCATTAACACCCGGCGAAAAGTCTGCCAATACATCTGCATCATTCACCGCCTTGTGGCAGACTAAGCCGTTTCAATAATCGGTTACGCACCAGCAGGGAACAAACGACCGGATAGGTCAGTAACGAAGCACAAACAGATAAAATACCCAGCAAAGAAACCTCACGCAGAAAAATATCAAACATCGCATTCAAGGCATGAGTCAAAGGCTCAAGATTAGCAATTATCCTCGCCGGCAATATCATTGATAATTCGGGTACTGACATACCTGAAAAGGTCATCGCAATACTTACCAGCACCCCGATAAGACTATAAGCTGTCAATGCGCTATTGGTGAAAGTAAATAGCAGCAGGCCAATACTTTGTGCAGCAATCACATAGAAGAAACCTACTACCACCATATATATTGGATTACCATTCACTTTTGCATCAAATATCCCAATCAGCGCCGCCAACTCTACAATCAACAACAGAGTAAAAAACAGGGTATAAGGCGCCAGTTTTCCCAACAGGGCGAAGGTAAATGGTTTCATTGTCATCCGCGTTCTACCGCGGGACATACTGTAAATCGTGCAAGTCACAACAAAAAGCTGTAACAAATGGATAGTAGCCGCAAATTGCTGATAATAGATGTAACTACCACTGGCGTTGAACAGACTGTCATAAGCAAGTGTGACATTGGCTAACGGAGGTAACTGGCGCCCCATCTCCGTTGCCAATATGGAACGGTATTTCGTATTGATCTCCGCCATTACTCCACTGAAATCCTGAATAGAATAACTTCCGGCGCCATAAAACAATGCGTTGTAATACATACGAACGGTTGGCTGGTACCCTCGGAGAGCATCAGCCTCAAAATCATTCGGGATATAAAGCAGAGAGTAATCCTTAGCGTTGCCAAGCCGTTCAAGAGATTCATGCAATCCGCCATCGTAGGATTTAATCTGCGCATGAGAAGCGCCATCCAGATTACGGATCAGACTACGTGACAACGGGCTATGATCATTATCCACTACCGATACCGGCAGATTGAGCAACGTCCCTTCTGAAAAGTTAGCGCTAATTAACACAAACAGCATCAAAGGGAATAACCAACTTAGCCAGTGAAAAACCGGACTGCGGATCGTAGCCCGAATCTCTTGACTAAAAGCACGTTCGAACCCACGCCATGCAACCTTGCCCCTCATCAGCAAGTCACCTATTTATCCCAACGCCACAAGGCGCTCATACCAAGGCGTAAACCTTCAACCGGTTGTAAGGGGAACAAACGAACTTCAAAGGTTCTCAGGTCAAAATCACCGGTCGCACGAGTCGCGCGCTTGGTGGCGTAATCTCCCATCGGGGCGATATAACGTATTTCTACTTCAATCTCTTTATCGCCCAGCGCAGGAACACGGAGTTTGACTTTATCCCCTTTGCTCACTTTCGCCAGAATATCTTCCCGCAAGTTATAAATAAAATAGGCTTCCGAGACACGAACTAATGTCACCAGTGGGCTGTTGGCATTAAATAATTCACCCACTTCTGCCGGAATCGGCCCAACTTCACCCTCGACTGGCGCTTTAACCTGTAAATCATCTTTCTGGGTTTGTAACTCAATGAGTTGCTGTTCAGCCTGACGCAGAGCCGCCGCATATTTCTGGCGTAACTCAATTCTGTCGCCATGCATACCTTCATCTAACGCGGCTTTCGCTCCCTGCATTTTTTGATAGGAAACATCCCTGCTTCTGCGGGCGTTATCCAGTTCATTTCGTGAAACATAGCCTTTAGACGCGATGTTCTGAATACGGTTATATTCACGTACCGCATTATCATATTCAGCCTGTGCCTGTGCCAAACCCGCTTCCAGATTCCGGATACTTTCTTCACGCGTACCATGCAGAGATTGCTCTAACTGGGCTTTAGCCTGATCACGGACAGCTTGCAATGAGGCGACTTGAGCCAGTAATTCAGGGCTTTCAAGCGTGATCAGCGGCTGACCAGTTTTGACATCATCTCCCCGCTCGACGTGGCGCGCAATCACCCGACCTTTGGCTTTAGATGCCACAATCACTTCCGGCGCATCAACTTCACCCTGCAACAATAAATATTGGTTATGAGAACGAAATAACACAGCCATTGCTGTGAGCAAGATAACCAGTAAGATCGTAAAAAGTGTTCTTTTTTTCATTATGTCTTACACACCCAAAATTGCTCAACCTGAAACTAATAACATCTTCACATTATTCTGTAGAAAATTTCTTATATATTTGTGCGTATAATCACTGACGTAAAGAATAAGTCTTTATAATAGTGTAGTGGTTTATGATTCTTGTCAAATATTGAACTACTTGAAATAAACTTTTGATAATCTTATTTAGCTATTTCTGTAAACTAGCAACATTCGCTCGTCCTTCCGGAAAAACCATGTACGAATTTAACCTTGTGTTGTTATTACTACAGCAGATGTGCGTCTATTTAGTGATCGCCTGGCTGTTAAGTAAGACACCTCTATTTATTCCACTGTTACAAGTTACCGTGCGTTTACCTCATAAATTGCTGTGCTATGTCATTTTCTCCATTTTCTGCATTATGGGGACCTATTTTGGTCTGCATATAGGTGATTCCATTGCCAATACCCGTGCTATTGGCGCTGTACTTGGCGGGCTCCTTGGCGGGCCAGGCGTCGGTGCTTTAGTTGGCTTAACCGGAGGGCTGCACCGCTATTCTCTGGGCGGGATGACCGCTTTCAGCTGTATGATATCGACCATTGTTGAAGGTTTAATCGGTGGCATTATTCACAGCTATCTGATGAAACGGGGTCAAATAAACCGACTGATTAATCCCTGGACAGCCGCTATCGTCACATTTTGCGCTGAGATGATACAGATGGGCATTTTACTGCTACTTGCCCGCCCATATAGTGAAGCATTAGCGTTGGTAAAAAATATCGCCTCTCCGATGATTGTCACCAATAGTATTGGTTCAGCCATGTTCATGCGTATCTTGCTTGACCGGCGTGCTATATTTGAAAAATATACCAGTGCATTTTCTGCTCAGGCACTGAAAATCGCTGTCTATACCGAGGGTATTTTGCGAAAAGGATTCAATGAAAATAACAGTATGCGGGTAGCAAAAGTTATTTATCAGCAACTGGAAATTGGAGCCGTCGCCATTACAGACAGGGAAAAACTACTAGCGTTTATCGGTATCGGCTCAGATCATCACCTTCCTGGAACACCTATTTCCTCGGAGCACTCCCGCCGGGCGATTGAAAATAATGAAGTGGTTTATGCCGATGGCAATGAAATACCTTACCGTTGCTCAATCAATCCAACTTGCAAACTAGGTTCCACCCTAGTCATTCCACTACGGGGAGAAAATCAGCAAGTTATCGGAGCAATTAAACTTTACGAAGCCAAAAACCGTCTGTTTAGCTCAATCAATCGCACCTTGGGGGAAAGTATTGCCAGCCTGTTATCTGCCCAAATCCTCGCCGGACAATATGAACGTAACAAACAATCACTGCTCCAGTCAGAGATTAAGCTGCTTCACGCGCAAGTGAATCCTCACTTTTTATTTAATGCCTTAAATACCCTACAAGCAGTGATCCGACGGGACAGTCATCAGGCTGGTCAGTTAGTACAATATATCTCAACCTTCTTCCGTAAAAATTTGAAACGATCAGAAGAGATCGTCACTCTGTCTGATGAGATAGAGCATGTAAATGCTTACTTACAAATTGAGAAGGCCCGTTTCCGTGATCACCTGCAAATAACTATTGAACTGCCGGAATCTCTGCTTTACGCCAAACTACCCGCTTTTTCCCTCCAACCAATAGTAGAAAATGCGATCAAACACGGTACATCACAATTACTGGAAACCGGTAGGATTACCATCCGGGCTCATCAACAGGATCGAGTGCTGATATTGGAAGTGGAAGATAATGCAGGTCTTTATAAGTCAGTTTCTATGGGGGATGGACTAGGAATGAGTCTAGTGGATAAACGGCTGCGACTTCGCTATGGTGAAAATTATGGTGTGCAAATAGATTGCCAGCCAGAACAATTTACCCGCGTAATTTTATGTTTACCATTAAATAAAGAGGCTGATAAAACTGTGTGAGCATGAATATATTAATTGTTGATGACGAACCACTGGCGCGAGAAAACCTGCGTTGTTTGTTGGAAGAAGAGCGGGATATCCAAATTATTGGCGAATGCGCCAACACCGTTGAGGCTATTGGGGCCATACATCGCCTGAAACCGGATGTTGTGTTTTTAGATATCCAGATGCCACGTATTACCGGATTAGAAATGGTAGGTATGCTCGATCCAGAACACCGCCCCCATATCGTTTTCCTGACCGCATTTGATGAATATGCAATACAAGCGTTTGAAGAACACGCATTTGATTATTTATTAAAACCACTGGAAAAAAACCGTCTAACCAAAACTTTACAACGATTGCGGCAAGGGCATCAGATACAAGATATTTCCATACTGAAAGCAGAAGAGCCACTGAAATATATCCCATGCACAGGCCGCAGCCGGATCTGGCTGGTTCAACAGGATGAGGTACTTTATGTCACCTCCCGCCCAAGCGGAATCTATGTTATGTGCGCCAACGGGCAGGAAGGATTCACTGAACTGACTCTTCGCACACTGGAAACCCGTACACCACTGATGAGAAATCATCGTCAATATTTGGTCAATATGACCCATCTGCGCGAAATCCTGTTTGGTGATAACGGACAAGCCGAACTGGTTCTACGTAATGGTCAAACTATTCCTGTCAGCCGCCGCTATTTGAAGCCGCTGAAAGAGGCATTAGGGTTGAAGTAATGCTTGATATTCATCACATTTTCAGCAGGTTAGTAAATTTCGATTCACCGCTTACCTGCTGAATCTAACCGCTTAACCCGCCATACAACCACTCACTCAGACTATCCCTCATAACTTCATTTAGCTGTGACAAGATAGGAGCAAAAAATTATAGCCCTCAGGAGAAGAGAAATGCAGCACGCTCTCACATTTGTTATTGCGACGTTGTGTATCCTGGTTATCTGCTACCGTTTGTACGGCGTATTCTTCGTTAAGAAAGTATTAAAAGCTGATGACAGTGAAGTGACACCTTCGCATTTACTGGAAGACGGCAAAGATTATGTGCCCACGAAAAAATGGGTGAATTTCGGTAGCCACTTCGCGGCAATCGCAGCCGCAGGACCTCTGGTTGGCCCAGTATTAGCCGCTCAATACGGTTATCTGCCCAGTATGTTATGGCTATTAATCGGCTGTGTCATCGGCGGTGCTGTACACGATACTGTTGTTCTATTCGCCTCAATGAAACATCGCGGTAAATCTCTGTCAGAAGTTGCCAAAGCAGAACTTGGCCCAGTTGCGGGCTGGTGTACCGGCCTTGCAATGTTGTTCATCATCACGATTACCATGGCAGGTCTGTCTATGGTGGTGGTTCACGCATTAGAACGTAACCCCTGGGGAACATTTGCAGTATTTATGACCATCCCGGTAGCCATCGGCGTCGGCCTGTGGGAACGCTTTACCGGCAATATGCGCGGAGCAACCTGGGTAGGCATTATCGCCATTATGGCTTGTGTGCTCATCGGCCCTTATATTCAGGAGTCTGCTTTCGGTGAATGGCTGAGTCTGCGTACATCCACCGTCAGCATGGCACTGCCAATCTATGCATTTTTCGCAACTGCCCTGCCAGTATGGATGCTGCTGACTCCACGTGGCTATCTCTCCAGCTTTATGAAAATTGGTGTATTCGGTGCGTTGGTTGTGGGTGTGATCTTTATTAACCCAGAGATTCAATTCCCGGCAGTGACTGAATTTATTCATGGCAATGGTCCTGTGTTGGCAGGACCGGTATGGCCGTTTATCTCTATCACTATCGCTTGTGGCGCAATTTCTGGCTTCCACGCCTTTATCGGTTCTGGTACGACACCAAAACAGATCGATAAGTGGAGTGATATTCTGCCAGTTGGCTTCGGTGCAATGCTGGCAGAATGTGTCGTTGGCGTAATGGCGCTGATCGCTGCGACATCCCTGTATCCTGCTGACTATTTCGCGATTAACTCCGCCCCGGAAGTCTTCGCTGCACTGGGTATGGATGTTGTCCATCTGCCAACGCTGAGTCAGGAAATTGGCCTTGATCTGTATGGCCGTACTGGTGGTGCAGTAACCCTGGCTGTGGGTATGGCGGATATCTTTACCCGTATCCCCTGGTTCAGCCAATTAGCATCCTATTTCTTCCAGTTCGTCGTCATGTTCGAAGCGGTGTTTATCCTGACAGCTGTTGACTCTGGTACACGTGTTGCCCGCTACCTGCTGCAAGATTTTTTGGGCGATATCTGGGCGCCGCTCAAACGCCTCGACTGGTTACCAGGTTCGATCGGTTGCAGTATCGTTGCCTGTTTACTGTGGGGTTATCTGCTAAATTCCGGTGATATCAATTCAGTTTGGGCGCTATTTGGTGTATCCAATCAACTAATGGCATCTATCGGCCTGATGATTGGCGCAACAATTATCCTGCGCTTGTCTGAAAAACGCTGGTATATGTTGACCTGTCTGATCCCACTGGCTTACCTGTATGTTACGGTAAACTATGCTGCTTACTGGATGGTAAAAAATGTCTATTTCAACTCCGCAGCAAAAGGTTTCAACATCTTCAACGGAACTATCTCCATTGTGATGGTTATCCTCGGTGTAGTGATTATGGTTTCTTCTATCATGCAATGGCTGAAACTATGGCGCGCACGCAGTGCAAACAATCCGGTCGAAGTATTGAGTAACTGATTTTTCTTAGTATTAAAGACCAAAGCGGCCTCTTTATGGGGGCCGCTTTAAATACATTAAACTGATAATTAAGTTTTCTCGTTTTTCTGTATTTGATTTTTTTAGGTTTAAAACCAGAGAGTAACAGATGTGTTAATGGTATTAATAACAACGTTCGTTTCTTTAATGTTTTTGCTATTGGATTAATGTTGTCATTTTGCCGCCTGATTAATCAATTTAAAACCTGTTTTTCCTGCTGTTTTCTCTTTCTATATCAGCAAAGCACCGAATCTTTTACCCGCTCTTAAAAAAACCTTAATCGCTGTTTTCACATTCAGATAAAGCGTGTGAAATGCCGCCCTGGCCCATCATAAAACGCAGAGCATTAATGTCAGCGCATGGCTCAGATATTTCATTGATATAGTTAAAAATAGTCATCGTTAAAATCACTTTTTTATGAAAGATGATGATCAGATCATTTTAATGATGAAAAATTCCATAAAAAGGCAGACTCTGCCCTGAAGTTTTGATAGCTTAGTAGTGTGTTTTTCAAGCTTTAATTGATTTGTTTTTAAGTAAAACATCCATATTAAAAATATGAGATCTCGCCCAGTATGGTTATCTATATGAAATGCCAACAACCCCCAGCAACTTTTTAAAAAAAGTCATTTTCATGGAACATTTAAACAGGTATGAAATGCTATTCCGAGAGTTCATTGCTAAAGAAATGAATACGGATCCTGCACATGACATCAACCATATTATGAGGGTAGTGCAAACGTCAAAAAGATTATGTCTGCAAGAGAAAGCAAGCAGTAAAGTGATCATACCCGCAGCTTACCTGCATGATTGCTATACTCTCCCCAAAAATCATCCAGACAGAGGGAGAAGTTCACAAATTGCTGCTGATATAGCTATCACGTTTCTGGAAAAAATAGCCTACCCCCAAAGATACCTTCCAGACATTCATCATGCAATTGTCGCCCACAGTTTCAGTGCAAATATAGTACCGATAACCTTAGAAGCGAGGATCGTTCAGGATGCAGACCGTCTAGACGCACTTGGCGCAATCGGTATCGCCCGATGCATTCAGGTTGGTATCACATTCAACAGTCAGCTGTATTCTGAAATTGATCCATTTTGTGTTGATAGGGAGCCAAATGACAAAATGTATACCGTGGATCATTTTTACACCAAGCTTTTTCGGCTCCCTGAGACAATGCAAACTACAGCCGGCAAAAATGAGGCCCACAAGCGGGTTTCATATATGAAAGGGTACTTAGAGCAGTTGTATAATGAGATTCAATAAACAACCAGAAAACCAACGAAAAGAGAGAAAGGTCATTTTCCAACTTCTTATAGAAATCAATCTTCAGGAAATCAAAGCACTGAATCAATCACCTTCTGGCACGAAACTCCAGCAGTAGGTAATAAATACAATGATCACTAAAAGGAAAAATTCCCCAAGAAGACATGAACATACCACAATTGAAACACTCAGTAGACTAAAGTGCACTGACAACAAAAACGGCTCCGTAAAAAGGAGCCGTTTTATCACTCAAATATCAGTCAATTACTGCGCGTTGCTGTTGTTATAACGACGGCGTGGAGCAGATGAACCATTATCATCGCTACGGCCACGGAAATTACTACGGCTTTGACCTTCACCACGGCTTTCACCACTACGACGCTCACCGCTGAAACGACGGCCACCACCGTTGAAATTCTCACGATCACGGCGAGGAGCGTTGCCATTACTGTTGCCGTTACGTGGGCCACCACGGCGTTCACGACGTTCAAATGGTTGCGCATCACCCATTAACTGCATATTCATTGGCTTATTCAGAATACGAGTACGGGTAAAGTGAGACAGTAAGTCGCCTGGCATACCTTTTGGCAGCTCAATTGTAGAATGAGTTGCAAACAGTTTGATGTTACCAATATAACGGCTGCTGATATCGCCTTCGTTAGCAATCGCACCAACGATATGACGAACTTCAACGCCATCATCACGACCCACTTCAATACGGTACAGTTCCATTTCGCCAACATCACGACGTTCACGACGAGGGCGATCACTACGTTCGCCCCGCTCACCACGATCATCGAAACTATTGCGACGACGATCATCACGCTCGTTGAACTCACGACGAGGACGGCGAACCGGATCTGGTGGCAAAATCAACGGGCGCTCACCTTGTGCCATTTTCAACAACGCCGCTGCCAGAGTTTCTATATCCAAATCTTCCGCAGGTTGCAATTTAGACAAAAGAGCACGATATTGCTCCAGATCGCTACTTTCCAGTTGTTGCTGCGCATTGGCTGCGAATTTTTCCAAACGGCGCTGACTCAGCAACTCGGCATTCGGCAGTTCAACTTCAGGGATAGTCAGCTTCATTGTACGTTCAACATTACGTAACAGGCGACGTTCACGGTTTTCCACAAACAACAACGCACGGCCAGCACGTCCCGCACGACCTGTACGGCCAATACGGTGAACATAAGATTCCGCATCCATTGGAATATCATAGTTAACAACCAAACTGATACGCTCAACATCCAGACCACGCGCTGCAACATCTGTTGCGATCAGAATATCCAAACGACCATCTTTCAGACGCTCCAGTGTCTGCTCACGTAGTGCCTGGTTCATATCACCGTTCAGGGCCGCACTATTGTAACCACTACGCTCCAGTGCTTCCGCCACTTCCAGTGTTGCATTTTTGGTACGCACGAAAATAATTGCAGCATCAAAATCTTCAGCTTCCAAGAAACGCACCAGTGCTTCATTTTTACGCATACCGTAAACAGACCAGTAACTCTGGCTGATGTCAGGACGGGTAGTTACACTCGCCTGGATACGCACTTCCTGAGGATCATTCATGAAACGACGAGTGATGCGGCGGATAGCTTCCGGCATCGTTGCAGAGAACAGCGCAGTTTGGTGCTCTGCCGGGATCTGGCTCATGATGTTTTCAACATCTTCGATGAAGCCCATGCGCAGCATTTCGTCTGCTTCATCCAAAACCAAACCGCTCAGGTTAGAAAGATCCAAAGTACCACGCTTCAGGTGATCCAGAAGACGCCCAGGCGTACCTACAACAATTTGTGGACCCTGGCGCAAAGCGCGTAACTGAACGTCATAACGTTGTCCACCATACAGAGCAACAACATTCACGTTACGCATATGTTTAGAAAAATCTGAGCACGCTTCAGCTACCTGTACCGCCAGTTCACGAGTCGGTGCCAGCACAAGAATCTGCGGAGCTTTCAGCTCAGCATTGATGTTATGCAGTAAAGGCAAACTGAATGCCGCCGTTTTACCGCTGCCGGTCTGTGCCATACCCAACACATCACGGCCATTTAGTAAATGGGGAATACATTGTTGCTGGATTGGAGACGGCTTTTCATAGCCAAGATCTCCCAGTGCAGAAAGAATAGGTGCTGATAAACCCAGATCAGCAAAAGAGATTTCAGTCTCAGTGGTCATGTAATGGTGCCTCATTAGTTATGGCGGCCAGTCTACATAACGCATTGAAAAAAATTTCGGTCATTTTCATTTAAAATGTGAACTGGCTCAAAGTATTTAATTAAACGAACAAATAAGCCCTCATCGGTCAAGATGTGGACTCTGCTAATCGATCTCGAAATGTTCGTCAGCTATTGCTGGTCCGATTCTGATAGGTCGTCTTGTTCCTGGCCTAACAGCGCCAATTCCAACAATGCATAGCGGTGCTCAACAAAGTTATGTGCATTGTTAGCCACCGTCAGCTTGAATAACGCGGATGCGCTATCCTTGTCCCCCAGACTTAGGTAATGTTTACCTAAATAGAAGTCAGTTTCACTGAGATGCTCAGCGAGCGAAGTGTTATCCGTTGCATTCTCTTTCAGGCGATCCATCAATGTATATTCACTGATTTTTCCTAAATAGAATTCAACTATATTCCAGCCCCATTGCCCCCGGTTCGCTCTTTCGTAGTGTTGCGACAAGTTTACCATCGCTCCTTTAGGATAAAATTCTTTTTCCACCAGGTACAACCACAACGAACGGAAGGGATCATTTGGATCGTCTTGATAAAACGCCTGCAGATCATCCTGCGCTAACTTATACCGGCCACCGTAATACAACGCGATGCCACGGTTCAGACGCGCGTAATTGTAAGTTGGATCAAGCTCTAATACAGAATCAAACGCTTCATAGGCGGCATCAAAATTGCCAGCCTGCGTAAAGTAAATCCCCAGATAATTAAAAATCTCTGGAATATTAGGCCGAATAGACAAGGCAATAGAAAAATCATTCCGTGCCAAAGCCCTCAGCCCGAGACTATCATACAGCACACCCCTCTCATATAAAAGCTGTGCGTACTCATCTTCTGTCAATGATCGACTCGCAAGAATCTGTTCCATACGGGCCAGAATAACTTCCTGCTGCAATGAAGGTTGTAATGGAATAGCAAAAACTTCGTTTTTACGCCAATCCTTGCTGCTGCATCCTGCCAAAATAAGTATTGCTACAGCATAACACCAGCGCAGAAAAAAATTCATTTCCTACTCCCAAAATCAGACATTGATTAAGAATGCCCTATCACCTATTGCATTTATTGGGCCTCCTGCCCTGAGTCTATTAAACGGCGCTTTTTTACAAAACACCGTTTATGACATCAAATTTATTCTGCTGATTGTGGTGCTAGTGGTGCTTCCTCAACAACTGTGCCGGCTATCGCTTCTTTGATGCTCAGGCGAACACGACCCTGGCGATCAATTTCCAGTACTTTAACTGATACTTCCTGACCAACCTGCAAATAGTCAGCCACTTTCTCAACGCGCTTATCAGCAATCTGCGAAATATGCACTAGGCCTTCTTTACCACCACCGATAGCAACAAATGCGCCAAAATCAACGATACGGGTTACCTTGCCAGCGTAAATACGGCCAACTTCGATCTCCGCAGTGATTTCTTCAATACGACTGATTGCATGTTTTGCTCTTTCGCCATCAGTTGCAGCAATTTTCACTGTGCCATCATCTTCGATTTCAATGGTAGTCCCGGTTTCTTCAGTCAATGCACGGATAACCGAACCACCTTTACCGATAACATCTTTAATCTTGTCTGGGTTGATCTTGATAGTGTGAATACGTGGAGCAAATTCAGAAATATCATTACGTGGGCTGTTAATTGCCTGCTCCATCACGCTCAGGATATGCAAACGCGCACCTTTTGCCTGATTCAACGCAACTTGCATAATTTCACGGGTGATACCTTCAATTTTGATATCCATTTGCAGCGCACTGACACCTTCACAGCTACCCGCGACTTTAAAGTCCATGTCACCTAGATGATCTTCATCACCCAGAATATCAGACAGAACAACAAAGTTATCACCTTCTTTCACCAGACCCATTGCAATACCAGCAACAGCGGCTTTAATCGGCACACCGGCATCCATCAACGCAAGAGATGCTCCACAGACAGATGCCATTGAAGATGAACCGTTAGATTCTGTAATTTCAGAAACTACACGAACTGTGTATGGGAACTCGTTAGCTTTTGGCATAACTGACAATACACCACGTTTAGCCAACCGGCCATGACCAATTTCACGGCGCTTTGGTGAACCCATCATACCTGTTTCACCAACAGAATAGGGAGGGAAATTATAGTGCAGTAAGAAGCGATCTGTACGTTCGCCCATCAATTCATCGATGATCTGTGCATCACGTTCTGTCCCCAGAGTCGCAGTAACCAGAGCCTGAGTTTCACCGCGGGTAAACAATGCAGAACCGTGAGTACGGGGCAGAACACCAGTACGTACGTCCAACGCACGAACCATATCTTTTTCGCGGCCATCAATACGTGGTTCACCACTCAGGACACGGCTACGAACAACATTTTTCTCTAAGCTGCCCAGAATTTCATGGATTTCCGCTTCTTCCAAAGTTTCATCCTGTTCCAACAACGCAGCTGTAACTTCATCTTTGATAGCATCAACCTGAGCATAACGCTCCTGTTTCTCAGTGATACGGTAAGCATCACCCAGACGGCTTTCTGCCAATTCAGCTACACGATCATGCAGCGCTTGGTTAACAGGTTCTGGCGCCCAATCCCATTTCTCTTTGCCCGCTTCCGCAGCCAACGCATTAATGTTATCAATAACCACTTGTTGTTGATCATGACCGAACACTACCGCACCCAGCATTTGCTCTTCAGTCAGCAGATCTGCTTCAGACTCCACCATCAAAACAGCACCAGCAGTACCTGCAACCACCAGATCCAAACGGCTGTTTTTCAGCTCATCACTGGTTGGGTTCAGCACATATTGATCATTAATATAACCAACGCGGGCAGCGCCAATCGGGCCATTGAATGGAATACCAGACAATGCCAGCGCAGCAGAAGCACCGATCATTGCAACGATATCCGGGTTAATTTGTGGATTGACAGAAACCACCGTCGCTACAATCTGAACCTCATTCAGGAAACCTTCCGGAAACAGAGGACGCAGAGGGCGATCAATCAAACGGGCTACCAACGTTTCGCCTTCTCCTGGGCGACCTTCACGACGGAAGAAACTGCCTGGGATACGGCCTGCGGCGTAAGTACGCTCCTGATAGTTAACCGTCAGCGGGAAAAAATCCTGACCAGATTTTACTTTTTTCTGACCAACAACAGTGACGAATACAGCAGTGTCATCCATATTGACCATGACAGCAGCTGTGGCTTGGCGCGCCATCATACCCGTTTCGATAGTAACGGTATGTTGACCATATTGAAATTTACGAACAATCGGATTCAGCAAAATAATATCCTTTCGTTAACGTTGTCTTTTATATTCAGCAGACAACAATGAATGATCTCTTCATGCCACATCCTCGCGACTAATGACAGGTCTCACTCCTTTAAGCACTCTCATTAGCCGCGCGAACCTCTGTAACCGAAGAGCCTTACCCAAAAATCATCATCAGCATTCTTATGCTGCTACATATGATGATTTCTCAGAAGAAAAGGGGCCATATATGGCCCCTTTCCACTGAAACTTGCTTGATTAGCGACGTAAGCCAAGACGCCCAATCAGCGCAGTGTAACTTGTTACATTCTTACGCTTCAGATAGTCCAGCAATTTACGACGCTGAGAAACCATGCGCAGCAGACCACGACGGCTATGGTGATCTTTTTTGTGCTCTGAAAAATGGCCTTGCAGGTGGTTAATTTGTGCGGTCAGCAGAGCAATCTGCACTTCACTAGAACCACTGTCATTCGCATCACGACCAAATTCAGCAATAATTTGCGCTTTTGCTTCAGTACTTAGAGACATATTACAACTCCAAAAATACATAAATTAAAATTACAGGTGCCGATCTCTAATTCAGCCACCCAAGATATAGCTGCGCCATTCTACGCTGCAAATAAGTTAAGCGCAAGATAGCCCCAAATACCCTAATCCCGGTTTTCAACAACCAAACGGCGAGGAGCAACAAGCCCATCGTCATTGATAACAGCAATGCCAATGAATTTGCGTTCATCACCCTCAGTTACGCGCACCATACTCTCAACCAGAGCCAGAGATTTAGCACTTCGTACCGCCTGACCTTGTTTAAAATAAGCCGCAACTACCGGAAGCAAATTAACCTCTGGGAAATGAGCAACTGCACTATCCATTGGTAATAACAACGGATCAATTAATTCGCCTAAAGGTATTTCTCTATCTTCAGCCAGCTTTTGCAATTCATATAATTGCTCAAGCGTAACCATTCGATCATTTGGATAATTCGCTACCTGTAAACGACGTAAATAAATAACGTGAGCGCCACAACCTAATAATTCGCCTAAATCATCAATAATAGTGCGAATATAAGTTCCTTTCGAACAGTGTATTTCCAATTCCAGTTCATCATCTTCCCAGCGGATAAACTGTAATTCATAGACCGTAATTGGCCGTGCTTCCCGTTCTACTTCAATACCTTGACGGGCATACTCATACAGTGGTTTCCCCTGATGTTTCAGTGCAGAATACATCGAAGGAATTTGCATGGTATCACCACGGAATTTAGCCAAAGCTTCATTAAGCTGAACCTGATTTAGCCGGATTGCTCTTTCACTGATGATCTGTCCGTGTGAATCAGATGTGTCAGTACGCTGACCAAGACGGGCTATCACCCGATAACGCTTATCAGAATCAAGTAAGAACTGGGAAAACTTCGTAGCTTCACCGAGACAAACCGGCAACATACCTGTTGCCAACGGATCCAACGCGCCAGTGTGACCAGCTTTATTGGCGTTGAAAATACGTTTTACTTTTTGCAGCGCATCATTAGAAGAAATATCCTGCGGCTTATCCAGTAACAACACGCCATGTATATCACGACCACGACGACGACGCCCCATTACTTCTCCTCTTTGCGATCCACAGAAGCCCGGCGTTGTTCATCATTCTTCACGACATTAGTGACCAAATTGGACATCCGCATCCCCTCTACCAGGGAATTATCATAGGAGAAAGTCAGTTCTGGTACGACACGTAAACGCATTGCCTTACCTAGCAGAGAACGAATAAAACCAGAAGCTTCATTCAATGCTTTAATACCATTTTTCACCACATCAGAATCATGTTCTTCAGTCAACACATTCAGAAAGGTAACAAATACTTTGGCATAAGCCAAATCACGGGAAACTTCAACGCCAGAAACAGTCGCCATACCGATCCGAGGATCTTTTACTTCTCTCTGTAAAATGATGGCAATCTCTTTTTGCATTTCCTGTGCAACGCGCTGAGTACGGCTGAATTCTCTTGCCATTGTTATATCTCCTGACATTTGGGGGGCATAAGCCCCCCAACAATGAAATTAACCAGCGGTAGGAATTAAGCGATAGAACGTTTAATTTCAATAACTTCAAATACTTCGATCATATCACCGACACGAACGTCGTTGTAGTTCTTAACGCCGATACCACATTCCATACCGTTACGGACTTCGTTAACGTCATCTTTAAAGCGGCGCAGGGATTCCAGTTCACCTTCGTAAATCACCACGTTATCACGCAGTACGCGGATTGGGTTATTACGCTTAATGGTACCTTCAGTCACCATACAACCTGCAATCGCACCGAATTTCGGTGATTTAAACACATCACGAACTTCTGCAAGGCCCATGATCTGCTGTTTATATTCAGGCGCCAGCATACCACTCATTGCCTGTTTAACTTCATCAATCAGGCTATAGATAACGGAGTAATAACGCAGATCCAGGTTTTCATTTTCAACGACACGGCGTGCAGAAGCATCGGCACGAACGTTGAAACCCAGAATAATTGCATTGGAAGCAGCAGCTAATGTAGCGTCAGTTTCAGTAATACCACCCACCCCAGAGCCGATGATTTTCACTTTCACTTCATTAGTGGACAGTTGCGCCAGTGCTTCGCGGATCGCTTCACATGAGCCTTGAACGTCAGATTTCAGAACGATATTCAGTTCAGAAACTTCACCTTCTTCCATATTAGCAAACATGTTTTCCAGTTTAGATTTCTGCTGACGAGCCAGTTTAACTTCACGGAATTTACCCTGACGATACAGAGCCACTTCACGGGCTTTCTTCTCGTCACGTACAACAGTTGCTTCATCACCCGCTGCCGGCACGTTGGACAGGCCAAGGATTTCCACTGGAATAGATGGGCCTGCGGAAAACACTTCACGACCGAGCTCGTCACGCATCGCACGAACGCGTCCATACTCAAAGCCACAAAGTACGATATCGCCTTTGTTCAAAGTACCTTCCTGAACCAGTACTGTCGCAACCGGACCACGGCCTTTATCCAAGAACGATTCGATAACAACACCGCTTGCCATACCAGAATGGACAGCATTCAATTCAAGAACTTCAGCCTGCAACAAGATTGCGTCCAGCAATTCATCAATTCCGATACCAGCTTTAGCAGATACATTGATAAACTGAGTTTCACCACCCCACTCTTCAGGCTGAACACCGTGCTGAGAAAGCTCAGTTTTCACGCGATCCGGATCGGCTTCTGGTTTATCGATTTTGTTAACCGCAACAACCACAGGAACATTCGCTGCTTTTGCATGCTGAATAGCTTCGATAGTCTGAGGCATTACACCATCATCGGCAGCAACAACCAGAACCACGATGTCAGTAGCTTTCGCCCCACGCGCACGCATTGAAGTAAATGCAGCGTGTCCTGGAGTATCCAGGAAGGTAATCATGCCACTTTCAGTTTCAACATGGTAAGCACCGATATGCTGGGTAATACCACCCGCCTCACCAGAAGCCACCTTCGTAGAACGAATGTAATCCAACAGAGAAGTTTTACCGTGGTCAACGTGACCCATGATAGTCACAACCGGCGCACGAGATTCAGCTACAGCTTCACCGGTATCGCGGTCACTCATCAGCGCTTCTTCCAGTTCGTTCTCACGACGCAGAATGACTTTATGACCCATTTCTTCAGCAACCAGTTGTGCAGTTTCCTGATCAATCACCTGGTTGATAGTTGCCATTGCGCCCATTCTCATCATGGCTTTGATGACCTGAGAACCTTTAACCGCCATCTTATTAGCCAGTTCAGCAACTGTAATAGTTTCACCAATTACAACATCACGGTTAACTGCGGCTACAGGCTTGTTGAAGCTCTGTTGCAATGTACTGGTTTTACGTTGCTTGCCTTTTGTACGGCCAACTGCACGAGCTTCTTCACGATCCGCTTTGGATTCAGAATGTTTATTATTTTTCTTCTGACGAGTAGTTTTACCGCTGCGGCTGCGAGCACGGCGATCCCCTTCAACTTTAGCATCGTTTTCGTCTTCTGCTGCACGAGCGTGGCGGGAGGTAGTTACATGATAATCTTCGTTATCACTGGAATCTGAATCATTTGACCATTTATCCTGATTCTCCTCAGCCATACGGCGAGCCTCTTCAGCAACGCGTTTAGCTTCTTCTTCTACCTTACGGCGCACTTCTTCTTCTGCTTTGCGCTTAAGATCAGCAGCTTCTGCTTCTCGACGAGCTTTCTCATTTTGAGCTGGTTTTTGTTTATGTTCAGTATGTTGATTGGTCACTTTTTCATTTTCCGCTGCCTGGCGCTTAGCTTTTTCAGCTGCCTCACGTTTGGCTATTTCTTCTGCCTCACGTTTAGCCTGCTCTTCAACGAGTTTCTTCGCTGCTGCTTCGGCTTCGCGTTGCGCTTTTTCTTCTGCTTCGCGCCGTGCTTGCTCTTCCGCTTCATGCTTCGCCTGTTCTTCCGCTTTAGCCTGTTCAACTGCATCGCGGTTTACATATGTGCGCTTTTTGCGGACCTCGACGGCTACCGGTTTGCTTTTTCCATCGGTGCCTGAAACACTCAATGTACTACGTGTTTTACGCTGTAATGTTAATTTATCTGGTTTGCCAGCTGAACCGCCTTGTTCACGGTTCAAATGCGCCAGTAAAGCTTCTTTTTCTTTCTGGGAGACAAAATCAGCTTCGGTTTTTTTAATCCCTGCATCAGCAAATTGCTGTACCAGGCGATCAACCGAAGTCTGGATCTCTTCTGCCAGTGATTTTACGGTTACATCTGTCATGCTGTTCCTTCCTGCTACAGTTTATTACGCATCATCACCAAACCAACAGATATTGCGAGCAGCCATGATGAACTCTCCTGCTTGCTCATCACTCAAACCTTCAATATCCGATAGGTCGTCGATACCCTGCTCGGCAAGATCTTCCAGCGTACAGATGCCACGGGCAGCCAGGTCAAATGCCAGAGTGCGGTTCATACCAGTCAGATTTAACAACTCTTCAGTTGGTTGCTTATCACTAAGGCTCTCTTTCTGAGCCAGTTCCAAAGTAGTTAAAGCAGCTTTCGCACGTTCACGCAGGACTTCGATAGTTTCCTCATCAAGGCCATCAATTTCCAGAAGCTCCTTAATTGGCACATAAGCCAGTTCTTCCAGAGTTGAGAAACCTTCTTCGACCAGAACAGTAGCGAACTCTTCATCAATATCGAGATGCTTAGTGAATGTATCAATAGAAGCGTGAGCTTCTGCCTGATGTTTTGCTTGCAGCTCCTCAGCAGTCATGACATTTAGTTCCCATTTGTCATCACCACGGTGTTTTTTCAGCAACTGCGCAGCCAGACGCACGTTTTGACCATTACGGCCGATAGCCTGAGCCAAATTGTTGCTTTCAACGGCAACATCCATCGTGCATTTGTCTTCATCAACAACAATGGATGCAACATCAGCCGGAGCCATAGCATTAATTACGAATTGAGCTGGGTTATCATCCCACAATACGATATCAATTCGTTCGCCGCCCAGTTCACTGGAAACGGCCTGTACTCGCGCGCCACGCATACCAACACAAGCACCAACCGGATCGATACGCTTATCATTAGTTTTTACTGCGATTTTAGCGCGAGACCCCGGATCACGGGCAGCAGCTTTAATCTCAATAAGCTCTTCACCAATTTCCGGAACCTCAATACGGAACAGTTCAACCAGCATTTCCGGACGGGAACGGCTGACAAACAGTTGCGCACCTCGTGCTTCAGGGCGAACATCATACAGTACACCACGCACGCGGTCACCTGGGCGAAAATTTTCCCTTGGTAACATGTCTTCGCGAAGGATAACTGCTTCAGCATTATTACCCAGATCAAGCGTGATATTTTCACGATTTACTTTCTTAACGACACTGGTGATGATCTCACCTTGCTGTTCGCGAAACTGGTCAACAACCATAGCGCGTTCAGCTTCACGTACTTTCTGTACGATAACCTGTTTAGCAGTCTGCGTTGTAATACGGTCAAATGTGACTGATTCAATTTGATCTTCGGTATAACCACCCAAATCAATTTCAGGCTCTTCGAATCTAGCCGCTTCCAACGTAATTTCACGAGTTGGCTGAGTCACTTCTTCAACAACTAACCAACGGCGGAAGGTGTCAAAATCGCCAGATTTACGATCTATACTGACACGAACATCAATATCTTGTTCATATTTTTTCTTGGTGGCTGTGGCCAGTGCTGTTTCCAGCGCCTCGAAGATTTTTTCGCGTGGAAGAGATTTTTCGTTGGAAACCGCTTCCACAACAGCCAGAATTTCTTTATTCATCCTAGTTGCCTCATCCGAACTTTAAAAGTGGGGTACCAGGTTCGCTTTCTGGATGTTGCTCAGTGCGAACACTTCATCTTTTCCATCCACCGTAACCGTGATCATTTCGCCGTCGACAGTTTTGATAATGCCCAGCCATTTCCGACGGTTTTGCATTGCTATACGTAAAACCAGACTGACTTCTTCACCAATAAAACGCTGGTAATGTTCAGCCATGAACAATGGACGTTCTAGTCCAGGTGAAGAAATTTCCAGGTTATAAAGTACCGAGATAGGATCTTCGACATCCAATACCGCACTGACCTGGTGGCTAACATCAGCACAATCATCAACAGTGATACCATTCTCACTATCAATATAGATCCGCAGTGTAGAAACGCGCGCACGAATAAACTCCAGGCCGACTAATTCAAAGCCTAAAGCTTCAACTGGTGCTGAAATCATCGCTGTTAATTTTTGTTCTAATGTGGACAAACCCACCCCCAAGACATAAAAAAAGGGCTTATTAGCCCAGTAGTTCTGTTGTCAAATAACAAAAAACCCCGAAATTCGGGGCTTTATGCAACTGGACCCTATTTGCTGCCAGTGACTTAAACCACTCACTTCGCGCACCTTTCAAATCAGGATCAATACGTTAAATATTGCTGAATTATTTCATTCGAAAAAGGTACATCTTATTAAGAAGTGGTTGCGGGAGCCGGATTTGAACCGACGACCTTCGGGTTATGAGCCCGACGAGCTACCATGCTGCTCCATCCCGCGTTCGAAAACGTGGCAAATACTACGCTGATAACTGCCAAAACGCAAGCTATCTGAATTTAATGGTACCGAGGACGGGACTTGAACCCGTAAGCCCTAGTGTGGGCACTACCACCTCAAGGTAGCGTGTCTACCAATTTCACCACCTCGGCACTGATATAAGGTTATCTATTTACTACCAACAACCTCATTTCAATATTTCAATTCTTTTTTCGTGACGATTACTGTGGAATGTCACTATTTGGTGCTGCTGGTGCCGCCGGGATTTCTGTGGACTTCTCGACTTTAACCGGTTCACCGATATTCTCCCACTTACTGCTTATACCCGTTTGGTTACTGGTCATATTGCCAAGCACCAAACTAATAATAAAAAACAGAGTGGCAAAAAGCGCAGTCATACGGGTCATGAAGTTACCAGAACCCGATGAACCAAACAGTGTTGCAGACGCACCCGCACCAAAGGAAGCACCCATATCAGCACCTTTACCCTGCTGTAGCATAACCAAGGCAATCAGCCCGATAGCAACCAGCAAGAAAACAACTAAAAGAGCTCCATACATATGTTGTACCTGTATCTTCGTGGGGTTTACCACAATTTACGTGGTTACCTTATACCGCATCACCCACCCAAACAGATTAATCGCCTGTTGAGTGGGTGTGAATACTAACCAAACAACATCTGATACGCAAGGTTAATTTCAATAATCAGAATCACTTGAGGAAAAAAACAACAAATTAACCAGCGTGTTTCACTGCATCAGCAATGCGATGCGCCAAAGCCGTTACTTGAACATCATCTTCGCCTTCTACCATGACACGAATCAATGGCTCAGTGCCTGACTTACGCAACAGTACCCGTCCACGGCCATTTAATTCAGCCTCAACAGATTTGGCGGCACTGATTACATTTTCTGATTGAAGCGGATCATGTGAACCAGAAAAACGAACATTTACCAGCACCTGCGGCAAAAGTTTCATACCACTGCATAAATCATACAAGCTCATATGGTTACGCACCATTGCACTTAGAATCTGAAGGCCAGCAACAATACCATCACCTGTGGTTGTTTTATCAAGCAGGATAACATGACCAGAATTTTCAGCACCTAAACGCCAGCCTTCTTCCTGCAATTTTTCCAGCACATAACGGTCACCCACTTTAGCACGCAAGAATGGGATACCAAGCTGCTTCAATGCCAACTCCAATCCCATATTGCTCATCAGCGTGCCCACAACACCACCACGCAGTTGTCCCTGTCTCAAGGCTTCACGGGCAATAATATAAAGGATCTGATCGCCATCAACTTTCTGCCCCAAGTGGTCAACCATAATCACACGGTCACCATCACCATCGAATGCCAGGCCGACATCAGCCTTCTCTTCCACAACACGTTGCTGCAACAACCGAGTATCGGTAGCACCACATTTTTCGTTGATATTAATCCCGTTCGGCTCACAGCCAATCGCCACAACATTAGCCCCTAGCTCTCTGAGTACATTTGGAGCAATGTGATAAGTCGCACCGTTAGCGCAATCAAGAACAATTTTCAACCCATTGAGACTTTGTTCGCTTGGAAATGTACCTTTACAGAACTCAATATAACGACCAGCCGCATCAACAATACGGTTTGCACGTCCTAATTCTGCGGATTCTACGCAAGTCAGTGGTTTTTCCATTTCGGCTTCAATCGCTTCTTCCACATCATCCGGCAGTTTCTTACCGTCAATAGAGAAGAATTTAATACCATTATCATAATAAGGATTATGAGAAGCAGAAATAACAATTCCAGCTTCAGCACGGAAAGTACGGGTCAGATAAGCAACAGCTGGTGTTGGCATAGGACCAGTAAATGAAGCAGACAAACCAGCCGCTGCCAAACCTGCTTCTAAAGAAGACTCCAGCATATAGCCAGAAATGCGGGTATCCTTACCGATAATGATCTTACGAGAACCATGACGAGCCAGTACCTTACCCGCAGCCCAACCGAGCTTTAACACAAAATCCGGCGTGATTGGGCTATCGCCCACTTTGCCACGGATGCCATCAGTACCAAAGTATTTGCGGTTACTCATAGTTTCTTTTCTTCCTTTACTGAAAGTGTTGCTTCAACAATTCGCATTGCCTGCACGGTCTCTTTAACGTCATGTACCCGGATAATTTGCGCTCCTTGCATAGCGGCAATAACAGCGCAGGCCACACTACCGGCAACCCTTTCTTGCGGTGGGACATGAAGCAGCTGACCTATCATGGATTTACGCGACATTCCTGCCAACACAGGCAAACCAAATTGATGAAATTCGTTTAAATGCGCCAGTAACTGATAATTATGCGTCAAGTCTTTGCCAAAACCGAAGCCCGGATCAAGAATAAGTTTATCTTTTGCTATCCCTGCCGCCATACAACGTTCAATTTGCTCAGTAAAAAATTGTTTCACTTCGCCCAACAAATTTTCATAATGTGGCGCATCCTGCATAGTCCTCGGCTGACCTTTCATATGCATCAAACAAACAGGTAAGCCAGATTGAGCAGCACTTTCCAAAGCACCAGACTCTTGCAATGAACGAATATCGTTAATCAAATGAGCACCAGCTTTTGCTGATTCACTCATAACCAATGCTTTTGAGGTATCAACAGAAATCCAAATATTAAATCGTTGAGCTAAAGCTTCAATCACTGGAACAACCCGATTTACTTCTTCCTGTTCACTGATCTCATCAGCACCCGGACGAGTAGATTCTCCGCCAACATCAATGATTGCAGCTCCTGCGAGAACCAGTTTTTCAGCATGTCGTAAGGCCATATCCAAAGTATTATGAGCACCGCCATCAGAAAATGAATCTGGAGTAACATTCAAAATACCCATCACTCGCGGGCAACAGAGATCGAGAACATTATCTCTAGCTATGAGTTTCATGCTGGTCTACCTTTAATATCAAAACCCCAGGGCTTGCCTGGGGTTTAATGCATATATCTATCGGACTAAGGAACAATTACAGATCTTTATTTTCTGATTGCTCACCATCTTGTACTGACGTATTGACATCATCAGTTGGTTTTGCAGACTGTGGCGATGGTGTATTACTTGCTGGTCGGCTGTTATTGTTGCTACCGTTACCATTTTCCCATCCTGCCGGCGGGCGCACATTCGTACGATTCATTAAGTCATCGATCTGAGGTGCATCAATAGTTTCGTACTTCATCAATGCGTCTTTCATCGAATGCAAAATATCAAGGTTGCCCATCAGAATCTCACGAGCACGTTGATAGTTATGGTCGATAATTGCCTTAACTTCCTGATCGATCAGACGAGCAGTTTCATCAGACATATGTTTAGCTTTCGCAACTGAACGCCCGAGGAACACTTCGCCTTCTTCCTCCGCATAGAGCAATGGGCCGAGTTTTTCCGAGAAACCCCACTGCGTTACCATGTTACGGGCAATCGATGTTGCAACCTTGATATCGTTAGATGCGCCAGTAGAAACACTGTCTGGACCATAAATAATCTCTTCTGCCAGACGGCCTCCGTATAAGGTTGAAATCTGGCTTTCCAGTTTCTGGCGGCTAGCGCTGATCTGATCCCCTTCCGGCAGAAAGAAAGTCACTCCCAAAGCGCGACCACGAGGAATAATCGTAACTTTATGAACAGGATCATGCTCAGGAACCAAACGACCAATAATGGCATGGCCTGCTTCATGATAAGCAGTTGATTCTTTTTGCTCTTCCGTCATCACCATGGAACGACGCTCCGCACCCATCATGATTTTGTCTTTCGCTTTTTCGAATTCAACCATAGAAACTACACGTCTGTTTCCACGGGCAGCAAACAAAGCTGCCTCATTCACCAAATTCGCCAGATCAGCACCAGAGAATCCCGGGGTACCGCGCGCAATGACAGAAGCATCGACATCAGTATCCAAAGGAACCCGACGCATATGAACTTTCAGAATCTGCTCACGGCCACGTACATCTGGCAGACCGACAACAACCTGACGGTCAAAACGCCCAGGGCGCAGTAACGCCGGATCAAGTACGTCAGGGCGGTTAGTTGCGGCAATAACGATAATACCTTCGTTACCTTCAAAGCCATCCATCTCAACCAACATCTGGTTCAAAGTCTGCTCACGTTCATCGTGACCACCACCTAAACCGGCACCACGCTGGCGGCCTACTGCATCAATCTCATCAATAAAAATGATACAAGGTGCCGCTTTCTTCGCCTGTTCGAACATGTCACGAACACGGGATGCGCCAACACCGACAAACATTTCAACAAAGTCAGAGCCGGAAATAGTAAAGAATGGCACTTTTGCTTCACCGGCGATTGCTTTTGCCAACAAAGTCTTACCAGTACCTGGAGGCCCGACCATCAGAATACCTTTTGGGATTTTTCCACCCAATTTCTGGAAGCGACCTGGCTCACGCAGATATTCTACCAGTTCACCGACTTCTTCTTTCGCTTCGTCGCAACCAGCAACATCAGCAAAAGTGGTTTTAATCTGATCTTCTGTCAGCATACGGGCTTTACTTTTACCAAAAGACATTGCCCCTTTACCGCCACCGCCCTGCATCTGACGCATAAAGAAAATCCAGACCCCGATAAGCAGTAACATCGGGAACCAGGAAATGAAAATAGAAGTTAGCAGGCTTGGTTCTTCCGGCGGTTCACCAACCACTTTCACGTTCTTATTCAGTAACGTATCAAGTAGTTTTTCATCCTGTATTGGTAGGTAAGTGGTGTATCTGCTGTTATCTTTCTTACTAACATTAATTTCACGACCTGTGATACGAACTTCGCGCACCTGATCCTGGGCTAACTCATTGATGAAGGTAGAATAATCCACCCTACGACTATTGGAATCGCTGGGACCAAAACTCTGGAATAACGACATCAGCACAACTGCGATAACTAACCAGAGAATCAGGTTTTTCGCCATGTCACTCAAGGGATTAACCTCATATTACAACTGTGTTAACAAATAGCATTCAGGGTACTATAGTTTCCGCCCTGTCGCTACAATGTATACTTCACGCGATCGTGCCCGCGAAGCGTCTGGCTTACGAATTTTCACGTTCGTAAACAGGGAGCGAATTTCCCTCAGGTATTCATCAAAGCCCTCTCCCTGAAACACTTTGACAATGAAACTCCCCCCGGGGGCCAGCACATCACGACACATATCTAACGCCAATTCAACCAGATACATGGATCGAGGAATATCGACCGCAGGTGTTCCGCTCATATTGGGCGCCATATCCGACATGACGACCTGGACTTTGTTATCACCAACTCGCTCAAGCAATGTTTTCAATACAAGTTCATCACGAAAATCGCCCTGAAGGAAATCGACTCCAACAATTGGATCCATCGGTAAAAGATCACAGGCAATCACCCGCCCATTCTCATTAATTTGACTCACTGCGTACTGAGACCATCCACCAGGGGCGGCGCCTAAATCGACAACGGTCATGCCAGGCTTAAAAATTTTGTCACTTTGTTGAATTTCATCAAGTTTAAACCAAGCGCGAGAGCGAAGCCCTTTTTTCTGTGCCTGAAGAACATATTTATCACTAAAGTGTTCCTGTAACCAGCGGCTGGAGCTTGCCGAACGTTTTTTATTGGCCATTGTCCTTTCCAACTATACTAATAAAGAGCCAGATATCTATTGCTCCGCACACCAAAACCACAACACACTATTGTATGGTGATAGATATGAGATGGCGGTAGAATGTCCCGTTTTCAATCCTAACTAAGCAAAAAAACAATGACTCTTAATAAAAAACAAGTGCAACACCTGAAAAGTCTAGCTCATCCGTTAAAACCTGTCGTCATGATTGGTAACAACGGCTTGACTGAGGGCGTGTTGGCTGAAATTGAACAAACGCTGGCACACCATGAGCTTATCAAAGTCAAAATCGCAGGCGAAGATCGTGAAATCAAAAATTTGATCGCCGATGCAATTGTCCGCGAAACTGGTGCATATAATGTGCAAATTATCGGAAAAACACTGGTTCTTTACCGCCAATCGGAAGAACGCAAAATTATTTTACCTAAATAATCAAACCACATTTATATAAAAATGCCATGCGCATGATTATGGTAAATAAAGGCCATATCCGGCCTTTTTTACCTTCTCTACGATTTTTGTGTAACTTTACCTAATAGGAATCAATAGCAACAGGCTAATTCTGAAGTTTAAATATATTCAACTTTCAGGATTTCATATTCAACTTCACCGCCTGGTGTTTTGATAATAACAACGTCATCAGCTTCTTTACCAATCAGACCACGGGCAATCGGTGAATTCACTGAGATTAAGTTTTCTTTAATATCGGCTTCATCATCACCTACAATCCGGTAGGTCTGCTCTTCATCCGTATTTACATTCAAAGCTGTAACTGTAGCGCCAAAAATAACGCGCCCAGTCTTGGGCATTTTTGTGACATCAATCACTTGTGCATTAGAAAGTTTAGCTTCGATTTCCTGAATACGGCCTTCGCAGAAACCTTGCTGTTCACGAGCTGCATGATATTCAGCATTTTCTTTCAGATCACCATGTTCACGCGCTTCAGCAATGTCTGAAATAATTTTTGGACGGCGTACGCTCTTTAGATAATCTAACTCTTCGCGCAACTTATCCGCGCCACGTACCGTCATTGGAATCTGTTTCATTTATTAATCCTCTAAATCTTTCCTGAGTAAAAAACAAGCATCATCCTGATGTTTTCAGATAACAGCACAATGAGCACGCCTTGTCGGGCGGGCTTCCAGACAATAATAAACAATAATGTGAACCACCGCGCTACACAGAGTTCACAGTCATATTCTACATATTAATATATCATTCTAACGTAGACTTGATGATGGGTCATCGTTTACTTTCCCCCTCGTTGCGTCTTAGTATTGTGGCATGTCCACATCCATATGCGAAATTTATGTCCTTCTTTAAAATTGCCAGCAAATTAGTTTGCGTTACCTGTCTGTACTTGGCTACCCCCAACGCAAACGCCACACCTGTTGAGGAATATACGCAATATCTGCCTGATGGCACTAATCTTGCGTTAATCGCTCAGAAAGTTGGCGCCAGTACCCCGGTAATTGATTATCACGGGCAGCAAATGGCTCTGCCAGCAAGTACGCTGAAAGTTGTCACAGCGCTTGCAGCATTGTTACAACTGGGAAAAGACTATCGTTTTATCACCACATTGGAAAGTCATGGCAAAATTTCAAACGGTATTTTAAAAGGGAATTTGATCGCTCGTTTTGTCGGAGATCCAACACTAACCCGTCAACAACTTCGCAATATGGTTACAGTTTTGAGCCAAGCCGGCGTGAAAAAAATTGATGGTGATCTCTTAATAGATGTTTCCGCTTTTGCCAGCCACGATAAGGCTCCCGGCTGGGTATGGAATGACATGACCCAATGTTTTAGTGCGCCACCCGCAGCCGCAATCGTGGATCGAAACTGTTTTTCCGTTTCACTGTATAGCGCAGAACGTCCCGGTGATACTGCATTCATCCGTGTTGCATCTTTTTATCCAGTAAATATGTTCAGTGAAGTTAAAACATTGGCAAAAGGCGCTCCTGAAAGCCAGTACTGTGAATTAGATGTCGTTCCAGGAGAACTCAATCGTTTTACACTTACCGGATGCCTTACTCAGCGCAGCGAACCATTACCATTAGCTTTCGCTATTCAGAACGGAACCAGCTATGCGGGGGCAATTCTCAAAAATGAACTACAAATTGCGGGAATTGAAATTACAGGCAACCTCAAACGCCAAAGCTTACCAACTGAGCCGGGTAAAGTTCTGGCTCAGAATCAATCAGCGCCATTACATGATCTACTGAAAATAATGCTAAAAAAATCTGACAATATGATCGCGGATACCGTATTCAGGACAATAGGCCGACAATACTTTAATATACCAGGAACCTGGCGTTCAGGCTCTGATGCGGTACGGCAAGTATTGAAACAAAAGGCAGGCATCGATCTGGGAAATACCGTGATGGTAGATGGCTCAGGATTATCCCGCCATAATCTGATAACCCCAGCAACCATGATGGAAATATTGCAGTTTATTGCTCAACATGATCAAGAATTAGATTTCATTTCCATGCTGCCATTAGCTGGTCATGACGGTACTCTAAGATACCGGGGAGGATTAGATGAAGCAGGAGTAAACGGGAAAGTTTCGGCTAAAACCGGAGCCCTGCAAGGAGTGTATAATCTGGCTGGCTTTATAACCACTGCCAGCGGTCAGCGAGTTGCTTTCGTACAATTTATTTCTGCTTATGCTGTACCACAAAAAGATCACCGCAACCGCCGTGTTCCCTTGGTACGGTTCGAAAGCAGATTATATAAAGATTTATACCAACACAACTAATAAAATCGGCGCCACAAATAGGTGGCGCCCTTAGCTATTAATGAAAGATCAGGAGCATCAACGTTTATAAATAACCTCAACGCCTTCATCGTCATCTTCGTCCCAATCATCATCCCAGTCATCGTCTGCTTCCGAAACCTGTTCTAGCTGCTCTTTATGGTAATCATCCCACATGAATTCAACTTTCTCAGGATGAGCTCCATCTTCTGTTGTACTCATATTACGAGGTTTGGTTTTCATAAACTCCATAATATCCCAACAAAGCTCTTTAACACCCAGACGATTTATCGCTGAGATCATGTAAAAATCGCCTTCCCAACCTAATTCATCGGCGATAGCTTGCGCACGCTGTTTAGCTTCTTCCGGCTCTAACAGATCAACTTTATTGAATACCAACCAGCGTGGTTTTTCTGCCAATTTTTCGCTGTATTGCTGTAGCTCATTGACAATAATACGGGCATTTTCGACAGGATCTGATTCATCAACAGGGCAAATATCAATTAAGTGTAACAGCACCCGACAACGTTCCAAATGTTTCAGGAAACGAATACCCAAGCCAGCGCCGTCGGAAGCACCTTCAATAAGCCCTGGAATATCCGCAACCACGAAACTCTGCTCGTTATCCATCCTTACTACACCCAAGCTTGGTACCAGAGTTGTAAATGGATAATCTGCAACTTTTGGTTTAGCGGCGGAAACAGCACGGATAAATGTGGATTTACCCGCATTTGGCATCCCCAGCATACCAACATCTGCCAACAACATCAGTTCCAGCATCAATTCGCGGGTTTCACCTGAAGTCCCCATTGTTCTTTGACGAGGAGCCCGGTTAACAGAAGATTTAAAGCGGGTATTACCCAGTCCATGGAACCCACCTTTCGCGACCATCAGACGCTGTTCATGACGAGTCATATCACCCAGAACCTCACCGGTTGCCACATCGCGGATACGCGTACCAACAGGTACTTTAATCGTAATATCCTGACCACGTTTACCGGTACAATCACGGCTCTGGCCATTTTGCCCACGTTCCGCCCGGAAAGACTTTTCAAAACGATAATCAATCAGTGTGTTGAGATTTTCATCTGCCAGCAGATAAACATCTCCACCATCTCCACCGTCACCACCGTCTGGCCCACCTTTCGGAATATATTTTTCACGGCGGAAGCTGACACAACCATTGCCACCATCACCCGCAACAACCAGTATTCTGGCTTCATCTACAAATTTCATATTTTTTCTCCGTATGATAGCCACTATAGTGCTGGACGGCTGTTCTACCCAGAGATGGCGTATTCAGAATAATAAAAAGCCCCGCAACGCATTGCAGGGCTTCTGATTCGGTTTATAACTCGAAAAACTTATTCAGCTTCGATGCTGATAAATTTGCGGTTTTTCGGGCCTTTAACTTCGAACTTAACTTTCCCGTCAGCTAATGCGAACAGGGTGTGGTCACGACCACAACCAACGTTGCTGCCAGCGTGGAACTTAGTACCACGTTGACGAACAATGATGCTGCCTGCTAATACAGACTCGCCACCAAAACGTTTTACACCCAGACGTTTACTTTCAGAATCGCGGCCATTACGAGTTGAGCCGCCAGCCTTTTTGTGTGCCATTAATCTGCTCTCCTAAATCTTAAGCGATGCCAGTGATTTTAACATCAGTGAACCACTGACGGTGGCCTTGCTGCTTACGGCTGTGTTTACGACGACGAAACTTAACGATTTTAATTTTCTCGCCGCGACCATGAGCAACCACTTCAGCTTTGACTTTAATGCCTTCAACTACAGGAGCGCCGATTTTGATGTCATCACCATTAGCGACCATCAGAACCTGGTCAAACTCAACAGTTCCACCTGTTGCGATGTCCAGCTTTTCCAGGCGAATTGTTTGACCTTCGCTGACTCGGTGTTGTTTACCACCACTTTGGAAAACCGCGTACATATAAACTCCGCTTTCCGCACGCCCCCTAAATATCATTCCAGAGCGCGCTATAAATATTCATAATAGGGCGCGAATTCTACGCAAAAAAGCCTAAGAAGACAAGAGCAGAATTAGAGCAGATGATAAAAAAACATAGTTTCTGAATTGTCATTTATTTGAACTGTTTTTCGAGTACAATCAAGACACAGCGATAACTATTATAATGTTAATATGGACACTGCTCTGCATTAAGAACCCATAGCCGAAAAAACATGAATTTAGAATCTATTATCAAGCTAACCGCTGATGATATGGCAGCGGTAAATGAAGCCATTCTTAGCCAGTTGAATTCTGACGTTACTCTTATAAATCAACTGGGCTACTACATAATCAGTGGCGGTGGAAAACGCATCCGCCCAATCATTGCCATTCTCGCTGGCAGAGCATTAGGTTGTCAGGGTGATAAGCATATTACTGTTGCCGCTTTAATTGAATTTATTCACACAGCAACCTTGTTACATGATGATGTTGTGGATGAATCGGATATGCGACGTGGCAAAGCCACAGCCAATGCCACTTTTGGTAACGCGGCCAGTGTACTGGTTGGCGATTTTATATACACACGCTCTTTTCAGATGATGACGACTCTTAACTCTATGCGAGTTCTTAAGCTGATGTCAGAAGCAACCAATGTTATCGCTGAAGGCGAAGTTTTACAGTTAATGAACTGCAATGACCCAGATATCTCTGAAGACGATTATATGCGCGTGATTTACAGTAAAACAGCGCGGCTGTTTGAAGTTGCCGCCCACTCTTCTGCGATTCTTTCCAACGCGACACCAAAACAGGAAGCTGCTTTACAAGATTACGGGCGTTATTTAGGCACTGCATTCCAGCTAATCGATGATTTGCTGGACTATGATGCCGATAGCGACACACTAGGCAAAAACACTGGTGATGACCTCAATGAAGGTAAACCAACATTACCATTGCTGCACGCTATGAATCATGGTAACCCAGAACAATCATCACTTATCCGTGAAGCAATTGAAAAAGGTAATGGGCGCCATTTACTCGAAACCGTACTGACAACAATGAAACAGTGCGGTTCGCTGGAATATACCCGTAAGCGAGCAGAAGAAGAAGCAGATAAAGCCATTGCTGCTTTACAGGTGCTGGGAAGCTCCCCATACAAGCAAGCACTTGTAGGGTTAGCACATATCGCCGTACAACGCCTCTCTTAATTGATAGCAGCAAAACCTGGGGTTAATCTGCCTCCAGGTTTTTCTCTACATCTTCAATATCAATATAGCTAATAAGTTTTGCCAATCCTTCCCGAAGAATGAATTTCACAATTTTTTCCCGCTCAACTTTAGTTAGTTGATAGTAAGCTTCAACCCAGATTAAGAATGGGTCCTGCCGTTTGTTTGCGTAATCAATTGTGTTTTCCCCTACGGATAACATATTAAGTACATCTTCAGGCAAACTATTTATATGATATTCAAGAGCCTTGCCCTGAACACCCAGTTTACGTCTATATTCCCATCCTTCCCGCCTTGCCATCAGATTTATTCCCTGCGGCGAAGAAGGAAGTCCGGCAATACCAACCAGCTCTTTAGCTGAGTACCATTCTTTTTTCATACTTTTCTTCTCACTTTGCACCGGGATAATGAAGAAGAAGCCAAGTTAATTGGCACTTTTAATTTCCAAAAATGAGTCAAATAACAGAAATTTTTTCCAAAAAACTTCTGATACCATCTCGTAAAATCATGGCTGTCACAGCCTGTTTCTCAGATTCTGACAACTGGTGGAAAGCTCCAACCCAAATCGATAAAGGATCTTGCTTCTGCACCTGATACTCAGAAGATGATTCATGAAGCTCCAGCGCTGCAATGGTCGTCTCTGGAAAACAGGAATAGTGATATTCGACTGCTTTGCCTTGTATTCCTTGCCTTTTCTGACATAACCACTCCTCGCGTTTTGCTCTGGCATTAACTCCTTGTGGTGATCCAGGTAACTCACCCACGCCAACCAATTCCTTGGCCGAAAACCACTCTTTTTTCATCACGTTTCTCTATTTTTGTAACCAAGTTCAAAAAAGAAGTTTTTAAGAAAAAATTTGGAAATATTTTTAGAAAAATAATGCTATTCTGTTTCTCAATAACAGGTTTCAGTTCGTTATTGCTCTCATGCAAACCTGTTATTTATACCACTAAGATAGCATCAAATTTAATAAAAAAAGGATTAAAAATGATTTCAAGGAAATCTGATTGGCATCCTGCCGACATAATTGCAGCTTTACGCAAGCGGGGAACAACCTTAGCTGAGGTATCACGCAAAGCGGGACTGAGCTCATCTACACTCGCTAATGCACTGTCTCGCCCATGGCCAAAGGGAGAATGGATAATTGCGAATTATCTGGAAATACATCCTTCAGAGATTTGGCCGAGTCGTTATTTTGATCCAAATACCGGGGAATTATTAGAAAGAAAAGTACGCGAACAAACAAATAATTAGCTAACGAATTATTTTTGTTAAATAAAAACCGCCGGTAATTCGTTGTACCAGCGGTTTTTATTGTTTCATAAGTATATATTTTATATTTATAAAATATACCAATTAGTTATTAATGAATTTTTCACCTAATTCTATATCTTTTCTCAATACGTCCAACATGCCTTCCAGTGCTTTTTGTTCAAAATCACTCAATTTGCCAATTTCCAGACGCTCTTCTACGCCATTTTTACCCAAACGAACCGGTTGAGCGAAGAAACGCGCATATTTGCCATCACCTTCAACATAGGCACATTCAACAACATTGCTTTCGCCTTGTAAGCCACGGACCAAAGAAAGGCCCAGACGAGCCGCAGCTTGCCCCATAGACAGAGTTGCAGATCCACCACCAGCTTTAGCTTCAACGACTTCAGTACCTGCATTCTGAATACGTTTAGTTAAGGCAGCCAACTCTTCATCAGTAAAGCTCACACCAGGGATTTGGGACAACAGAGGCAGGATCGTCACACCAGAGTGACCACCGATAACCGGCACTTCGATTTCCTGCGGTTTTCTACCTTTCAATTCAGCAACAAAAGTATTGGAACGGATAATATCCAAAGATGTTATGCCAAACAGGCGGTTTTTATCATATACACCCGCTTTTTTCAGCACTTCGGCAGCAATAGCTACAGTTGTGTTAACTGGGTTAGTTATAATCCCAATCAGTGCCTTCGGACACGTTTTAGCCACTTGTTCTACCAGGTTACGAACGATACCCGCGTTAACATTAAACAGATCTGAACGATCCATACCTGGTTTACGGGCAACACCTGCGGAAATCAATACAACGTCCGCTCCTTCCAACGCTGGCGTTGCATCTTCACCAGCAAAGCCCTTAATTCTCACATCCGTTGGGATGTGGCTCAAATCAACAGCCACCCCAGGCGTCACTGGAGCGATATCATATAAAGAGAGTTCTGAACCTGAAGGAAGCTGGGTTTTTAGTAGAAGAGCAAGAGCCTGACCAATACCACCGGCTGCACCGAGAACTGCAACTTTCATCCTGATACTCCTTAAATCGTTTTGTACTTTAAAATGCTGTGAATTCATCTGGTTATAAACATAGATTACTACGTTCTTGAAAACAATCTGTTAACAGCCAAATTGTGGACTTACGCTCTAATCGTGGGACACAAAAGTCGCCGTATTCTAGACAAAATGCTTATCTGTTAATGAGATAATGGACACTATTTTGATAATTGCCTTATGATTTTATGAAATAAACCGCTAAATACCTTACACCCAACAACAACACCAAACAATATCATTTGATTAACAATATATTTACATGATAACCAGCCCAAAAAAGCAAATTCTCATATTCATATTTTATGAATTTCTATATAGCATAAGACTAACCAATGCTTTAAAAATGGTGATAAAATCATTTCTATTGCATAAAAATTCATTTATATGCATAATATAATCTTCATAACTGATTGAATATGGTGAAATATGCGTACTCCCTCTAAACAGGAAGAGTTAGTAAAAGCTTTCAAGGCGTTATTGAAAGAAGAAAAATTTAGCTCTCAAGGAGAAATCGTCACCGCCTTGTTGGAAGAAGGTTTTGAGAATATTAATCAATCCAAAGTCTCCAGAATGCTGACTAAATTTGGTGCTGTTCGCACCCGTAATGCAAAAATGGAAATGGTCTACTGCCTTCCTGCTGAGCTTGGCGTCCCTACTGCCACTAGTCCACTAAAAAACCTGGTACTGGATGTTGATCACAACCATTCAATTGTTGTCATTCGTACAAGCCCTGGCGCTGCTCAGCTTATTGCTCGCCTGTTGGATTCCCTTGGTAAAGCAGAAGGTATACTTGGCAGTATCGCGGGTGACGACACCATCTTCATCACACTTGCCAGAGGTTTCACAGCTGAACAGTTACGTGAAAAAATTCTTGAATTGTTCGAACAAGAACTTTAAATGAATCGCGCCATGCTGGCGCGATTCATTTTTCTTGCCGCCATCCTCAGGACTGATAAGTTTTTTTATTCAGTTCAGATAGTAGCTTCTCATGAATACCGCTAAACCCGCCATTACTCATAACCAAAATATGATCGCCTTTCTGTGCCTTATCAACAATCATATGCACCAGTGAATCAATATCAGCACTCCAATACGCCGGCTGAACACAGCGATCTGCAATTTCTGATACATGCCATTTAATATTAGCGGGCTGAAATAAAAACACTTCATCAGCGCGCCCAAGCGCTGGCGCAATCTCATTCTTACTTACACCCATTCTCATGGTATTTGAACGCGGTTCTAACACAGTAATAATACGGGCAGTTCCACCAACCTTACTACGCAGAGCTTCAAGTGTTGCCAGAATTGCTGTCGGGTGATGCGCAAAATCATCATAAACGGTGATGCCATTCTCCTCACCGCGTAGTTCAAGGCGACGGCGGGCATTAATAAAATCGCTCAAAGCACGACAGGCATCGGCTGGCTGGACACCAACATGATGTGCAGCTGCAATCGCAATCAGCCCATTACGCATATTATGTTCACCAACCAGTGACCAATTCACTTCTCCAACAATTTCACCACCATAAAACACCCGATAATCACTGCTGTCTGTACTTATCTTTTTTGCCTGCCAGCGACCGGTTTCACCCACCAACTCCAATTCACTCCAGCATCCCATAGACAAAACATGTTTCAGATTAATATCGTTATCTGGCACAAAGATCTTGCCGCTACCTGGAATGATCCTGACAAGATGATGGAACTGCCTCTGAATAGCTGCCAGATCGCCAAAAATATCCCCATGATCAAATTCCAGATTATTCATAACCAGCGTACGTGGGCTGTAATGCACAAACTTAGATCGTTTATCAAAGAAAGCACTATCATATTCATCGGCTTCTATCACGAAAAACGGACTTTCTCCGATCTGAGCAGATGTTGCAAAATTCCCAGGAACACCGCCAATCAAGAAACCCGGTTTATAGCCACAAGCTTCCAGAATCCAAGCCAACATGCCGGCTGTTGTTGTTTTGCCATGCGTCCCTGCAACCGCCAGAACCCAACGCTCCGGCAAGACATAATCATGTAGCCATTGAGGGCCGGAAGTATAAGGAAGCCCACGCTCCAGCACAGCTTCTACACAAGGATTTCCACGGCTCATGACATTACCGATGATGACCATATCTGGCACAGAATCCAATTGTGCCGGATCATATCCCTGAATCAGGCTAATCCCATGTTTTTCTAGTAAGGTACTCATTGGTGGATAAACATTGGTATCTGAGCCGGTTACCTCATGGCCGAGAGAACGTGCCAAAATTGCCAGTCCACCCATAAAAGTACCGCAGATACCAAGAATATGAATACGCATTGATTTCCCATTCCATAGCATGAAGTTAGCCACTATTCTAACCATCAAAAGCAAGATAAGAAATGGAATAGCCTATGAATCATCCCTTTCTTTGGCTAAACTGCCCACGAAAGAGTGCAATGCACGTTCTAAAACCACTATACAAATCACATTCAGGACTTTCGTCATGAAAACATTAGGCGAATTCATCGTCGAAAAGCAGCAAGATTTTTCTCATGCCACGGGTGAACTTACCGCATTGCTTTCCGCTATTAAGCTCGGAGCAAAAATCATTCACCGTGATATCAACAAAGCCGGTTTAGTGGATATTTTAGGGACCAGCGGTGCGTCCAATATCCAAGGCGAAGTTCAGATGAAACTGGACCTTTATGCTAATGAAAAACTCAAAGCAGCATTGAAAGCACGCGGTGAAGTTGCCGGTATCGCTTCCGAGGAAGAAGACGACATCGTTATTTTCGAAGGCGACCGCGCTGAAAATGCAAAATATGTTGTTTTGATGGACCCATTGGACGGTTCTTCAAATATTGATGTAAACGTTTCCGTTGGTACTATCTTCTCTATCTATCGCCGTATTACACCTGTCGGCAAACCCGTCACTGAAGAAGATTTCCTGCAACCGGGTAACCGCCAAGTTGCAGCCGGATATGTTGTTTATGGCTCTTCAACTATGCTGGTCTATACAACCGGCTGTGGTGTGCACGCCTTTACTTACGATCCATCTCTTGGGGTATTTTGCTTGTCCCATGAAAAAGTACAGTTTCCCGCCAAAGGCAATATGTACTCCATCAACGAAGGGAACTACATCAAATTCCCTATGGGGGTAAAGAAGTACATCAAATATTGTCAGGAACAAGATGAAGCGACTCAACGCCCTTATACCACTCGTTATATCGGTTCACTGGTTGCTGATTTCCACCGCAATTTACTGAAAGGCGGCATCTACATCTATCCAAGTACCGCCAGCCACCCATCAGGAAAATTGCGTCTGCTGTATGAATGTAACCCAATGGCATTTCTGGCTGAACAAGCCGGAGGCAAAGCCAGTGATGGCGCCAACCGCATTCTGGATATTGTCCCATCCAAACTGCATCAGCGCGTACCTTTCTTTGTTGGTAGTAAATCGATGGTAGAGAAAGCCGAAAGTTTTATGGCTGAATTTCCAGATGAATAATTTCATCGGTTAACTTAAAGAGGCGGTATGCCGCCTCTTTAGAAACAAAAAATTGGAAAACAAATCAAATATTTTCTAAAATTAGCATATTATCCTATAGCACTAATAACACTCTTCTATCAAATACAAAACCTAAAAAATTCTATGTAATAACCGTATTTTTCTATGCACCATTAGCATGGCGACTAGTATAAAAGCAATAATCGATACTATTACAGGTATCGTAAAGTAGCTTCCAAATGCAGTTGAGTTGATACTGAATGTCACTATGCTAAGGCTTAAGCTCATAAGCAACGCACCATAAACAAGGAATGAAGACGAAATAAAATTATCACTTGGATTATTACGTTTGATAAATCGAATAAACGCAATATGTGTCGCACCAAATGTGATACCATGCAGCATCGCTGATATAAATATGATCATAAAACTGTCTGAAGTAATCATAACTCCCCATCGAATAATCGATGCCAATGTAGCAGCCAATAATAAAGATTGATAGGACATAGATTGATTAGAAGAAAGGATCTTAAATATACCAATTTCTGCCATAACACCGATCATGAAAATCGCCGAAATCTTCACTGAGTTAAAACCCAACCCATGAAAGTACGGAGCCCCAAATACATAAAAACCAGCATGTGAGCCATGAATTAAAAAAACGATGCTAAACACATAAAAATGTATTGGTTTAAAGTTGGTTAATGAAATATTATAATATTGGTTTTTCAATACTTTCATAGTCATCATTATACCATATATAAGTATCGGTAGTGCAATTAGCAATACTAAAATCTCTTTTTGATAATGAGTAAATGAGAAACTAGCAAAGATAATCGAAATAATAAAACCAAATGAACCAAATAAACGAATCGTTTCATATTGACCACCTTTTAAACCAGAACTAACTAATATTGATTCAGTTATAGGTATGCCAATCGGTAAGAAGAGTGCAATGACAATCAAACATGTTATTGAAAGATAACTACTTGTCGATATTAACAGCAAGACACACGCTACTATTGTTCCACTTGTAAGTAATATCCCTGTTCCTTTAGTACCAAAATGTTTAATTAAATAGGGATAGAACGTAAGCAGCCCCACAGTACGGGCTAAGAATGATATACTACTGACTATTCCTGACATATTTGCACTAAGACCACTTTTCTCAGCAATAACAAAATAAAAGTTGAGAAAAATAGCCCATGAAAAGAAATAAGAGAAACATAGTGTTTTTAATGCATTATTTAACATATATGACTACTACCTTAACGCCTTATTTATCAATCTTATAGCAATATTAAAACCTTTTAGTTCAGATATTGCTGAGTGGGCACAATTTACTAGTTCTATGGTTACCATATCAGAGTACTTTAACTTATCCATAAAATATTTTTCATCGTTGGAAAAAACAACGATATAGGTTTAATTGGTTTTACACTCAAACAATCACGAATACGTGAACCAAAAATACAAATAGAATTCTGAATTGGTAAATATTTATCACCAGATATTCTCCATGCCACTGTAGCCCCGATACTAAATCCAATTAGTGTCACCGGAGAATAAATATATTCAAGAGCACATCTCACTTTCCGGGTGTATTTATTTATTGATGATACACGATGAAAATATTCATACATTGTATTCTTATCATTTGGAGTTATATTTCCAACTTCATAAGGTGAAATAAATGATACATCACCATCTAAATATTCTGCGATCAATTCCACATGTTCTGAAATTCCGTAAATATCAGTTAAAATTATAAATTTCATATAATATATTACCGCCCCAAAAGTAATACAACTAATGGGGCATCATCATTATTTAACTTTAATACTCATTGACTTAATACCATGGAAAGTTGGATTGTGTGACCAATCAGGACTGTGAATATTGTAGCTAGGTTGAATGTCTTTAAAAGTACCAAACAGCTTTTCTAATATCACATTGAGCTCCATTTGTACAAATGCAGCACCAATACACGCATGGTATCCACCGCCAAACGCAACATGATTTGACTTTTCTTCTCTTCGAATATTAAACACATCGGGATATTTGAAAGCACGTGGATCACGATTTGCGGCACCTAAAAATAGATAAACCGAATCGTATTTTTTAATAGTCTCTCCGTGTAGTACGATATCCTTAGCAGCATGACGAGTTACATATTGAATTGGTCCCTCAAAACGCATTGATTCTATGAGCGCATTATCAAGTAGTGACTTATCTTGTTTAAGAGCTTCCATCTGTTCAGGATGAGTAATCAGACAGTGCAACATATTCGTTAGCATAAATTGTGGAATTTTATGTCCACCGAAAATCAGATGAACAGTTTGAGCCGCTATTTCTGAATCACTTAACATCGCCTCATCTTCAAACTTCTCAGAATTGGCCAAACGGCTAATGAGATCATTTCGAGGTACTTTACGACGAGATTTGATAGTTTCGAACAGAAAATCAAACATTTCCCTCATGCTCTTTTTAGTAATATCCGAAATTTCTTTATCAGGTACACTCGATACCACAAAATTTTGCATGAAATCAGCAATATCATCCGACCATTTGATGAATTTATCTACTTCACTTTCATCCAAACCTAACATTTTACACAAAATCATCGCAGGTAATGGATGAGCAATTTCCTCCACGAAATCGATTTCTGTATGGCCGCTATCTGTAATCTTTTGAATCAATGTATGTGTAATCCTAGCAATTTCAGGCTTGATAATTTCAAGCTCTTTTCGCATAAATGCTTGATTCATGAATTTTCTAAGGCGTGTATGAACTGGTTTATCGTTATAAATCATCCAAGTTGAGATAATATCGATAATTTCTTTGAAATGCTCACTTTCACCTTCTTTGAGATTATCTAGCTTTTCTTGAATAAGGTGGCTGGTAATCAAATCGTTAGAACGCAATAAGCTTGATACATCCTCATGTCGTGTAATAAACCATGAATTCATTTCTTCGGAAAAATATGCAGGGGTTTCATTTCTCAAACGTTCGTATACTGAGTATCTATCATTAAGATATGCATCTCCATACACGCTAAACTGCTCCATTTACTACTCTCCTTACTTTAATAATATGTTAATGTTTGTTGCTCAGTTAACGATGAAATCAAATCAACGATATCTCGAGCTGATTCATTCTCTTGCCGCCTCTGAATCAGTGATTCAAATAAACAAGAAAGTATCTGTCTTGAATATTCATCTTCTTTTGTTGCGTATTCGTGTTCGATTAAGAAATGCTTACTGATTGCCGCTGCACAGCTGGTGAAATCTCGGAGGGCATTGGAATTAATCTGCCCTTTAGAATCGAAGAAAAATTGTGTAAGTACTGTGGAAGCTATCTCGGTGGTACTTTGATCTATCATCTCAGTGATGACCTTACACACATCCAGATAATGTGTTTTTCGATATGAGTCTAAAAGAATCGCATCCCCTCGCTCAGTCACCATATCTTTTATGTCGCTGATAGTGTAAGAGATTTCGTCGGCGTAATTCACAACAGTTTTTAATTTCTCCAGATTATAATCCCTTGATAACGTCAGAAGAAAACTTTCCGATTCATAAACCCCCTTGAATAGTGTGGTGTTTCGAAAATGTGGGTGTATTGGGATTACATAATTGTATTTAATACAAAGTGAAGAAATTAAACTTGGAAGTTCAAGATACTGGCAAGCTATCCTGACACTTTGAGCATTGCTTTCAAACCCCCCATGCTCTGACATTAGCTCATTCAATACTCGCTCGCCTGAATGGCCAAACGGGGGATGACCAATGTCATGAAGCATTCCAGAAATACGGCAAAGACAAAGCTCAAATTCATCGAGTTCGCTACCAAACAGAGGAATGCAATTGATAACATCGTTGGTATGTTTTATCCGTGTATAGTGTTCCGAACTTCTGAAATGATATGGGATAAACTGGGTTTTTCCTCCTAAAGACCTATAGTACCAACTTTTTGAAATATACTTTTCGATTTCCAATAATTTTTCAATTTTTCTTTCTCGAACAGCATTATCTAGTACAAACATCCCTGCCCCTGAAACAAATCATCCTATAATTTGTTATTTATACTAACAAATCAGAACAATAATGTAAAATCAATGTGAACATACTGTGGAATTTGAAATATTTAATGTAGTTAACACCAACCAAATAACTTTCCAATAATACTGACATTCTTTCTTTTTACTTTCACTTATGTTGTTCACCAAAGCCTACTCCATGAGCTCGCCGACTTTTGCTAAATAACTGTTCCAGATAAATGAAGTACTGAAGAAAGGCAGTCTTGACCATCCGATATTTTACGAAGATGAAGTCGATATACACTTCAATCCTAAAATAGGTGCAAACTGGCAATTACGGGGACAACAACGTATCGTCACATCGGGTCAGAATGAGAAATACTATCTGGCTGGTGTCTTACGGGAAGCTGGATCTCGTCAGGCATTAAGTGGGCAATCTGTATTATCCGTTAGTGACTGCACCACGGGACTATCAGCAAACTCAGAGACAGCATTTACCAACAAGCGACTTGTCAGAAAAATGGAGAGTACTTTGAAAAATGTTTTGGCTATAATACCCTCCCACTCCATTCTGATTTGAAATAAAGGAAACTTTCATGAGTCTGAACTCAGTACCGGCAGGGAAAGAACTACCTGAAGACATTTACGTCATCATTGAAATCCCTGCAAATGCAGATCCAATTAAATATGAAGTTGATAAAGAGTCTGGTGCACTGTTTGTAGATCGTTTTATGTCTACCGCAATGTTCTATCCATGCAACTATGGTTACATCAACAATACTCTGTCTCTGGATGGTGATCCGGTTGATGTTCTGGTTCCAACTCCATACCCACTGCAACCAGGTTCTGTGATCCGTTGCCGTCCAGTTGGCGTTCTGAAAATGACTGATGAATCAGGTGAAGATGCGAAACTGGTTGCGGTTCCACACAGCAAATTGACCAAAGAGTATGATCACATTAAAGATATGAACGATCTGCCAGAATTGCTACGCGCTCAGATCACTCACTTCTTTGAGCACTACAAAGATCTGGAAAAAGGTAAGTGGGTTAAAGTTGACGGTTGGGATAACGCCGAAGCTGCTAAAGCAGAAATTATCTCCTCTTTCGAACGTGCGGCTAAGAAATAATTTTTCTCTGCCTACATAATTAAAAACCTCTGCCAAAAGATCTCTAACAGAGGTTTTTAATATCACAGTCCCTTTACCTTCAGTATAAAAGGGAACTTCGCTTTACTCTTTTTCGTGGCGTTTCAGCCAATCGCCGCTTTTTATCCGTCGTAAACCCGCGACCGGAAACTGATAAAGATATATCCATGCACTGCCATACGGAGTCTGAATCAACTCCCTTACGTACTCTCGAGAATTATCTTTCAAATCATCTAATTCTGTCAGGATAGTAGAATTGATACGATATATCTCACACTCAATACTCCCGTCACCACGGATAACCGCAGGATAATGCCCAAGGTCATACAGCTCATAACCTTCCAGCTTATGATCCCCTAACCATTGAGCATCGGTCATCCAGTGATGATTGCCCTGTTTGCGCCGTAAGCTGCCATAAACAATAATTCGCATTTTTAAAACTCAAACTGATAGAGCAAATCCAATGTCTGATCAATACCAGACACTGCTTCCAGATACAATCTAGGCATTAACCTATAGCGTAAAGTTAATGTTGCCAGTGAATCAAATATACCAACGCCATATTTAACTTGCAGATCTTTTGTGATATTTCCGCTAACAACTACCTGTGATTTATCACCAACCCCTTGAGTATCCAGTGCTAAATCGGAAACACCAAATATTTCACCGATTTTACCCACCAACTGACCACTCTGCGCAATCCCCAAACCTATCAACATTGCCCTCATCTGTGAGTTGTCCGAGTCACTGCTCTCCAACCCTTGACCACGCAACAGGTAAGAAAGCGCTTCCTGTTGTGATTTGGCAGGTTCTGAAAAAATTTCCACTTTTGGCTGATCCGCCAAACCGGTAACTCTCACCCCTGCAATAACACGACCATCAGTTGATTCTGGGTTACGGATAGCCTCGATATTAAGCAATGGTTGATCCGGTGGACCTGAAAACACAATCATCCCTTTACGAACAATCAGATCCTGCCCATAGGCATGGAAACTACCATCGAGAACATCAACTTGACCATTCAAACCCAAGCCTTGTTCACCCTGAACAGCTTTCAGCGCGCCTCTAAGTTTCACCTTGAGGCCAAATGCACTGAGTCGAACATCATCGCCTATATGAATCGTCAAATTACTTTGAATCGGGATTGACGCTTTTTTCACTTCCAACGGCTGAAGATTCTCACCCAACATAATCTCATCCGATGAAACTTCAACAGCCGATTCGGGTAGTTCTTTAACTGTAATACGCGCCCAGGGAATATCAATATTACCACCCAATTTCAGCAACTGGGGAGAAGCCTCAAACACCAGAGTAGGGCTGACATCAATTTTCACCATTGGTGGCAAAGTTACCCTCAACTTATCACCGTTAGCGGCAATTCTTGCATGCCACGCATCCAAATTACGCCAGTCAGCATCACCATTCAGGTTAAGCTGCCCTTTCGGGGTTTTGAGAACACCATCAAGATCGGAACGTATTCCATCAAAATTTACACCAAGTTGCCCTTGAGTGATATCAAATGGAATCCAATGGCCCGAAGCTTGCAGTTCACTCAAATTCAACCGACCAAACAGTAATGGATTTTTGGCATTTCCACCCAGACTCAGATTAGCGTTCAAATGACCCTCTGCCTTATCACCTTTTCCAAGAATCGGTTTGATCAACGCCAGTGAAATATCCTGAATACCTACATTGCCCGATAGTTTGCGACGCCCTTCAAGATCAGCAACCTGTACCGCACCGTTAAACTGACCATTTCCCATAATTTTAAACAGCCAATTCAGCTCTGCGGCTCCATTCTTCAAGCCTACATTGAGTGTCAGGGTTTGAAAATCTACAGGTAATGCGATGCCATCAATCACTTGCTTAACCTGCACCGCATCACCACGCAGATTAACGTTAGCCTGAGGCAATCCCCCCCCAGCACTCCATTTAACATCAGCATTACCACTGAATACACCTTTCAAATGTGTTTCAGGCCCCAATAATGGTTGAATCATAGCAAGATCAAAACGATCAAGAGCAATAGATGCACTACCGTTGGCACCCGCTTCAATGGGTTTCGGTACGCAGAGCTGCGCATGTGGATTCAACCAACAATGAGTACCCACAGTGACTTTCTGTTGCTGATTGAAATAATCAATAGTAATAGCTTTGGTTAAACGCCATTCGCCAACCGGGGTATCAAAACGGGTATTATTAATATCGCCTTTCCATCGTTGTTGCTTGCGATCAAAACTACCATTAAGCGCAAGTTGACCGGCAACTGGCTCACCATCGACCTTCAATTGCAAATTATGCTGTTTTTCATTGCCCTTAGCATTCAACGTCAAACTACGAACGATTAAATCAGCCTGTTTCAACTGACCGACTTTAATAGCAAAATCGCCCTGGATCTGCGCAGCAGAGCGTACATCACCCTTCACATTCACACTATCAATGCGCAAATTCTGCCATTTCAACCCATTAGCATTCAGATCAGCCAGAATTTGAGGCGCTTGCATATTACCACGCAGTTTCAGCGTCCCATTAACAACACCGCCAAGTCCCGGTAATAAACCATCCAGCCTCGGTGCTCTGATATCGCCATCAAGTTGCCACTGTTTGAACAACTGCCCCTGGAGATTGATTTTATTACTCCCTAAAGCCAGCTCAAATTGAGGAATATTCCACTGACCAGCCGCATTACCTGAAATCTTACCCCTGGCTTTTATCAAGTTCTGTTTTACATTACCATCAAGCGTTATTTCCGGGATTCGGAGCTGCCAGCTACCACCGTGTAAACTGCCACGGGTCACTATTTTTCCCTCTATTTTGGCTGGCCATTCCGGCCACTGTTCAACGGTATTAATGCCAGAAAGCGTCAACACCGCATTCCAACTTACCGCTTTACTCCAATCTGCCACACCGACCAGTTCAGTCCTTCCTTGCAAAGCAGACAAGCGCAAGCGAGTCAACTTAAAGCGTTCTTCATTACCTTTAGCATCCAACACCAATAATGCCGGTGGAATTTCATTACCTTTAATGTCCGAACGCAATGACAAATCATAACTACTCGTTTTACCATTCAGGCGCATTTTTACGTTATCAAGTTGATATTCAGGCTCTCCCGCCAAAGGCCAACTCAGTTGCTGACTTTCAAGCGTCATACGCACTGGCAAACCTGTCTTAGCCAGTTCCACCTGGGCATCAATTTTAGCTTTGACAGGACCAGACAAATTCAGAATTAAGTTGAGTTGTTCCAGCAAGGCTCCATTAAGCTTCAAGTCAACTTTTTGCCCTTGAATCTCTTGCTGATCTATCTCACCTTTTATTGACAGCTTTACCGGCCATTGCTGTGCCAAAGTCGCGGAACCATGAACGGCTAAAGAACCTTCCGGTGCCTTTACATTCAATTTATCGAGCTGAATCTGCTGCCCCTGATTACTCACTTGCAGTAATAAATCATTGATTGTGATATTGGTGTCACCAGTCAGCCGTAATTGCTTACCACTGATCTCTTCAACAGTAATATCCAGTGGAATAGGCACTTCAGGTAACGCTGCCAATAGCGGCTGAGAGAATAATGTCTTCAGGATTTCTCCCAACGACTTTTTTGGTTCAACTTCCTGCTTTGCTTTCTCTGCTGCTTCCGCTGTTTTCAATTGCTCAGAAGTCGTTTTTGGCAATCCCACCAGCAATCCATTGATTTTCGTTGGCTTAAGAATTAATGCCTTTTGCTGCCACTTAGCCGCAGTCCTGAATTCATCAAGGGCAAATACCCTATCATCTACAGTGACCACCGCATTTTTAATGGATAGCAAGTTCAGTAAAATCGGATACGGCGTCTCTAATTCAGTCAAAGGCGCTGATTCTGACGATGGCTCTCTCGCAGGTGGCAATTGTTTGGTGTTAATCGCCACTTTTACGCCTTCTGTCGTCAATGCATTAATACATAACTGACTACTTTTAAGACAATAAAGATGCAACGAAAGATGGAGTTGATTCACATTAACATCAACACCGGGCATCTGATACCTGATACCTTTCAGGGTCAAATCACGCCAGCCACCACTGACACTGGCAATATCCAGCCCCGGTACCCAACGGATGGCACTGTTAATCAGAGTATGCAGGCCAGATTGCGTTCCTACTAATCCGGCAACAGCAATAACCAACAGCGTAATAATCAGCAAAAAAGCAATACTGACCTTCTTAATCCATCTCATAATTCAGATCCTAACCCGATGTAAAACTGGATATTACGGGATTCTGAATCCCCTATTGGCCTGGCAAGATCAAACTTAATGGGTCCGACAGGAGAAGCCCAACGCACACCAACACCTGCGCCGGTTTTAAAATTGCTCCTTCTAACATCATTGACTGCTTCACCAGTATCAACAAAAACGGCACTCCACCAATCACCCATTACGTTATATTGATACTCAAGCGAACCCACGATCAGCATGGATGCCCCGGTCAATTTTCCTTTATCGTCTTTAGGAGAAATTTTCTGATATTGGTAACCACGGACACTGCGATCGCCACCCGCAAAGAAACGTAAATCAGGGGGGACTTTCTGGAACTCATTGGTTTCTATCCACCCCAAATTACCCCGGGCAACAAAACGATGATTATCCCAGTAAGTTCTGATCCAAACGTTTTGCGCCTGTAATACCAGAAAATCCACATCAGAACCCCAAAGGGTATCAGAAATATCAATAGAATAACGCTGGCTATCGCCCCAATAAGGCATCGTACCCCCACGTTGGCGGATACGACTCACGTTCACTCCCGGATACAACAACATAGCAGTGTTCGTGACATTCGCTTGAGTAAAGTGGCTGAGGCTCCAGCGCATATTGATCCCATACTGCCAACCAGTTGAAAGATCCCAATTACGAGAAAGGTTCACCGTCGCAGTATCTGATACGGTATCATTGACATCCTTACGTTTATAACCCGCCTGCAACGCATAATATTGCTCCAAAGGATTCGTTTTCAGCGGCATTTTATAGGTAGCATCAATTACCTGTTCAGGTGCAGAAAAGTTAATACTCGCGCCAAGGCTATGCCCACGAGAATTCAGCCACGGTTTTGTCCACTTAGCTTTTACCCGTGGCCCGACGTCTGTTCCATAACCCCCACCTAATTCAACATAGTTTTTGGAACGTGGTATTAATACCGCATCAAGAGGGAGAATCTTATTGCCACTTTTTCTGGCAGCATTAAAATCAGGTATCACTAATGCTGAATTAAACCAACCCGTTTCGGCCAGCCGCCGGTTGAATTCAGCCAATTGTTCCGAGGTATAAAAATCCCCTTCTTTGAACGGCGCCAAGTGACTCAAATAATCTTCACGAATTTGTGAACCACGATAATATATCTGACCAAAGTGATAACGCTCACCACTGTTAAAATTAAAATCCCAAAATGCCTCATGCCGCTCTTTAGCAACACCCAATTGGCTCTTTTCCATTACGGCGTCAAAATAACCTTTTCTAATAGCAAGCCCGGTCAGAGAACCTTTAAAGCTTTCATAACCACCATGATTAAGAATTGTCCCTTTTTTCGGGCTTTTGTTTTTAACAAGTTTGGCATAATCTCCATCTGTCTTAGCCCCACCTTCCAAAACAACATTAACACCGGCAATCCGTACAGGTTTACCGACCGTGACTTTTGCTGTTAATACCGAACGAGCGGGGGGTTTATTTTCCTGATAGGTAAATTCGATAATGGGTTCATAATAACCAAGGGGACGCAAACCTTCACGAATCGCTTTATCCACACGAGAGCGGAAACGACCATCTGCCGCAACTTCGTCAGTACTGATGGTGGAAAGATGAACTCGGGCATTTTTTTCTAAACTGCCAGTTAATCCTTCTATTTTCAGGCGAAGACTAGCACTATGAGCGATGGGAGTTGCGATAGACACACAAAGAAAGCATAAAATGGGGTATCTCGACACGCGAACTCCTAACCTAATCGGAATAATTTGACTATAATAAAATTAATCTTGAGTAAAGTTTATAATATATACAATCTATCAATATCTGAAAACTTAATAATTACAGGAGGGAATTGTGCCAACTTTAGCTAATAAAACCCCATCTATTGATCCTCAAAGTACATTACCAAGAAGAGCTGAACCACTGAAGATTTCACCTAACCATACTGTCACCAATCATGCAATAGAGCCTGTTCCAGCCAATATGGAAGTTGCCTACTTTGGTATGGGATGCTTCTGGGGCGTAGAACGGCTGTTCTGGCAACAATCTGATATTTACACTACTTCTGCGGGTTACAGCGGTGGTACAACACCAAACCCAACTTATGAAGAAGTCTGTAGCGGCCTGACCGGTCACGCCGAGGTTGTCAGAATTGTTTATGATCCGGCAAAAAATAGTTACGAAAACCTGTTAAAACTTTTCTGGGAAAACCACGACCCGGCTCAAGGAATGCGTCAGGGAGGGGATATTGGTAGTCAGTATCGTTCCGCGATTTATACTGTGTCACCTCAGCAACATGAACTGGCATTAGCCAGCCTTGAGCACTTCCAAAAAGCCATGCAACAACAACAAGATAACCGACCTGTTACCACCGAGATCACAAAGGCAGGGCCATTCTACTTTGCTGAAGACTATCACCAGCAGTATCTGTTTAAAAATCCTGAGGGATACTGCGGGTTAGGCGGCATCGGTGTTTGCCTGCCACAAATGAGCAAAAACTAGCCGGCTCATCTAAACTGGTGTTATAATTTACACACTAATCAATAGCTTTCTAAGCATTTATTACAACTTTTTATTTTATATGATTTTTATTGTTTCCTCTGGTGTTCTTTCAACGATAACCTACCCTATCACCGGAGGTAAAACATGGATACCTTATGCTCAATAGTCTATTAGTGGTGCTTCTACTGTGCGCGATCAGCGCCTTTTTTTCGTTATCTGAAATCTCTCTTGCCGCCTCAAGGAGAATCAAATTAAAACTGATGGCAGATGAAGGTAATATCAATGCAGCTCATGTCCTCAAATTACAAGAATCTCCAGGGATGTTTTTTACCGTTGTGCAAATCGGCCTGAACGCAGTCGCCATTTTGGCAGGTGTTGTCGGTGAATCGGCATTCTCTCCTTCACTGAAAACTTTTTTCATTCAATTTATGCGACCAGAATGGGCAGAACAACTCGGCTTTATCTGTTCATTTATCATTGTAACCAGTGCATTTATTTTACTTGCTGACCTGACGCCAAAGCGTATCGGTATGATCAAGCCAGAAGCTGTCGCGGTGAAAATCGTTAATCCAATGCGTTTCTGTCTGACAATTTTCCGCCCATTAGTTTGGTTATTTAATGGGCTGGCTGATCTTATCTTTAAAATCTTTAAAATTCCGATGGCGCGTAATGAAGACATCACATCTGACGATATTTTCGCGGTTGTGGAAGCAGGAGCTGTTGCTGGTATTCTGCGTAAACAAGAGCATGAACTGATTGAAAACGTATTCGAGCTCGAATCCCGTACCGTTCCTTCTGCCATGACCTCACGGGAAAGCGTCGTCTACTTTGATAAAAATGAAAGCGAAGAAAGTATCAAACAACAGGTTTCCACCCAACCACATTCCAAATATCTGATATGTGACGGAGATATTGATCATGTTATCGGTTATGTAGATTCCAAAGATCTGCTTAACCAAGTCCTGAGTGGTCAAAGCCTGAGCTTCAATAAAGGCGTCCAGATCCGCAACGCGCTGATCATTCCAGATACCTTAACGCTTTCAGATACCCTGGAAAGCTTTAAAGCTGCCGGTGAAGATTTCGCTATTATCCTGAATGAATATGCGCTGGTCATGGGTGTGATTACCCTCAATGATGTTATGACTACCCTGATGGGTGATTTGGTTGGTCAAGGTCAAGAAGAGCAGATTGTCGTCCGGGACGAAAATTCATGGCTGGTTGAAGGCGGAACACCGATTGATGATGTGCAGCGGGTATTGGATATTGATGATTTCCCTGATTCCAGTAACTACGAAACCATTGCAGGCTTTATGATGTTCCGGTTAAGGAAAATTCCAAAACGTACTGATTCAGTCAAATTTGCGGGTTATAAGTTCGAAGTTGTCGATATTGATAACTACAAAATCGATCAGCTATTAGTCACAAAAATCACTGACACCCTCATCACGGCTCCCGCTCATAACCCAACCATCTGTGATGATAAATAAAAACGGCCTGTTTTTAAACTGAGGCCGTTTAATCTTCTCATAAAGCGCCACCTAATCGTGGCGCAGATCATTCAGTATGCTACTCGCGGCTATTCTCGTTATCTATCCTATTTCGGCCTGCAAACGTAGCACCTGCTGATTAACTTCACTCATCACACTGAAATGGCGTTTGTCTCTCACCTTCGGCGGTAAAATTTTGCCGCAGTCGAATTCAAAAGCCCCCATATCTTTAATGTATAAACGTCCACGGAATAAAGTTTTAACGTAGAGAGCAATTTTCAGTGGGTTATATCGGTGAAAAATTTTCATCTCTGCTTTTTTCCTCCTATGCTTCTTACGGTTACGTTTGGCGCACCAACTCCATACACCACACCGCTATGTAGAATAGTAGACTGAGTTTATCGGATTTTGTTCCCCCCATTTTTAGTTTTACGCACTGAATTTACATAAAATGACAGATATTTAGATATGCATAATTATGTAAATTTATCTCTTACTTAATGTTAAAAAATTGATCTTCTTTAAAGAGATAAATCAACTGATAACCGCTATGCTAAAAACCCGTGCATCGTCACATTCACTTACAAAGGAAAAATTATGATCAAGAATTTTATGTTATATGCTGCACTACTTTGCTCTCCTGCTCTGGCATTGGCTCACAACATTAACCTGGAACAGAATGTTCCTGCGGTCAGTGTTTCTGATAAAGGTGAGTTGTTACTCAACAATAATAAGTTTAGCTACCAAAATTGGGATAGTGGAAAATTGATCGGAAAAGTGAGAGTCATACAACATATTGCAGGTCGTAGTGCAGCGAAAGAACTGAATGCTCCACTGATAGAAGAAATAAAACGTGCTGATTTCTCAAAAGAAAAATACCAAACAACCACCATCATCAATGTTAGTGATGCCATATTTGGTACCGGGCCATTTGTCCGCAGCAGTATTGAAGACAGTAAAAAAGAGTTTCCTTGGTCCCAGTTTATCGCTGACAGCAATGGTGTAGTCAAAAAAACCTGGCAGTTGGAACCTAAAAATTCCGCCATTATTGTCCTGGATAAAAACGGCGTAGCGAAGTTTGCCAAAGAAGGTAAGCTAAACAGCAACGAAGTCAAACAGGTAATTGAATTGGTTCGTAAAGAATTACAGTAAAAACATCAGTGGTGATAACGACTTTGCGGATATGTTTCGGTTTGCCTTTATCACCACCGCCCTACTGAGAAGCAACTTATTTAACGTCAGCTTTGCTTAAGAGCAGCAATTTCAGGATCACGTAAATTCAAGCTCGGCTTGCGACAAGTCTCGCGACCACACCGACTCGACATCACGTTAACATGAAATAAAAACCTTCAAGAACAATTGTAATGATTACCATTCTCACATTAAGATGATACCGTGATTATTAACTTTTGATATTATAAAGCTATGTCTGACTACATTGTTGTTTCCGCTGAGCTGACGCTTGAATCGTTTTACGGCGCGCATCACGGCTGGCTGAAAAACTGGCTCACGCCCAAACTGCAATCCTCCTTTGACGCCGACGACGTAGCACAGGATACTTTCCTCCGCGTAATAACCAATGATTCGCTACAGACAATTCGCGACCCAAAATCCTTCCTCTGCACTATCGCCAAAAGGGTGATGATCGATCTGTTTCGCCGCAACGCTCTGGAAAAAGCCTATCTGGAACTACTTGCGCAACAGCCTGAGGCGCTTATACCCTCGCCAGAAATTCGTCAGTGTCAACTTGAGACGCTCCAACAAATCGACCAGATGATCGATGGCCTGAGCAGCAAAATGCGCCAAACGTTTTTACTGTCTCAGCTTGAAAGTCTGACCTACAGCGACATCGCTTCACGTCTTAATGTGTCTGTCAGTTCCGTAAAAAAATATATGGCTAAAGCCACCGAGCATTGCTTGCTGTTTCGCCTGGAGCATGGGCTCTGATATGAATACCACATTGACCAATTCTCGTCTCCAGGCCCTAAAATCAGCATCACACTGGTATGCAGTACTGAGTAGCGATCAAGCAAGCCCACGGCAAACCGAAAAATGGCAACGTTGGTACGAACAACATCAGGATAATCAGTGGGCATGGCAACAGGTGGAAAATCTGCGTAACCAGATGCTTGTGGTGCCAGGCAATGTGTCAAGCCGTACACTTCAGGAAACGCACCTGTCACGCCGCAGAATGATGTAAAGCGTGCTGTTGCTACTAGGGGTTGGCGGTATCTGGCAACTGTGGCATTCAGAAACAGGAGAGGGTCTGCGAGCCGGTTACCGTACTGCTAAAGGGGACATTCAGCAGCATCGACTGAGTGATGGTACACTGCTTACACTCAATACTGACAGCGCAGTAGATGTCCGTTTTGACCCTCAGCAACGTCTGGTGCATCTCTGGTATGGCGAAATTGCCATCACCACCGGGCACAATGCCGGAACAAGGTTATTGCGCGTACAAACCCGCCAGGCACAACTGACCGCGTTGGGTACCGAATTTACGGTTCGTCAGGAAGACAACACCACGCTAGTTAGCGTGCAGCAGCATGCCGTAGAAGTGATATTGACCGGCGCTGACCGCAAATATATTGTGAGTCAAGGTAAAAGCTTAAGATTCAGCGCTACCGATTTTAGCGAACTGACAACGGCAATCGCCGAAGATAACGCGTGGACGCAGGGTATATTAAGCTTCAGCGACAAGCCACTAAATGAAGTGATCGCGACCCTCGCACACTATCGCAACGGCGTATTACGCTGCGACCCAGCTGTCGCCTCACTACGGTTAAGCGGCACTTTCCCGATAAAAAATACCGATACGGTATTAACCGTCATAGAAAAAACACTTCCCGTTAAGATTCAATATATTACCCGTTACTGGGTGAATGTTCTGCCCGCATAAAAATCATTAACGTAAAAATAATCATTTTCGGTTGTCCCTTTTTGCCTCTTCATTCGACTTATAAGTAAATACAGCAACAAAAGATTATGGAGACGTTATGATGCCTTTACGTGCACGGTCACTGAGCGCGTTTCACAAAACAACACCGCTGGTAATGGCGGTTCACTTAAGCCTGTTACCGCTGGCTTGCCTAACCTCCGGGATCGCGTATGCTTCGGTAGCGCCAGCTAGCGCACACTATGACATTAATGCAGGCGAACTGGATAAAGTTCTCAATCAGTATTCCACCCGCGCTGGTATTACCCTTTCGGTAGATGCCAGTTTAACGCGCGGCAAACAGAGTAACGGCCTACATGGCGATTATTCCATCACCGATGGACTGAACACCTTACTGACCGGTACTGATTTACAGGCGAAAACGTTGGGTGATAACACGTTCACGCTCGAACCCGCGCCTGTCATGCAGAAAGATTCGATGACCGTAATAGGCGACTGGCTGGGCAGTGCTCGTGAAACTGACGTGTTTGAACATGCAGGGGCACGCGATGTCATCCGCCGTGAAGATTTTGCCAAAACAGGCGCAACAACAATGCGTGAAGTACTAAACCGCATTCCTGGCGTCAGCGCACCGGAAAACAACGGTACCGGCAGCCACGACCTGGCGATGAACTTCGGCATTCGTGGCCTAAACCCGCGTCTTGCCAGCCGCTCTACGGTCCTGATGGATGGCATTCCGGTCCCCTACGCGCCTTACGGCCAGCCACAGCTATCGTTGGCGCCAGTATCTCTCGGCAACATGGACGCAGTAGACGTGGTACGCGGCGGCGGCGCTGTGCGCTACGGACCACAAAGCGTAGGTGGTGTGGTGAATTTCGTGACTCGCGCTATCCCACAGGATTTTGGTATTAAGGCAAGCGTGGAAGGCCAGCTTAGCCCCACCTCTTCACAAAATAATCCAAAAGAAACCCACAATCTGGTGATTGGAGGTACAGCAGATAACGGTTTCGGCACAGCGCTTCTCTACTCCGGCACACGTGGCAGCGACTGGCGCGAGCACAGCGCCACGCACATTGACGATGTGATGCTCAAAAGCCGCTATACACCCAATGAAGCGCACACTTTCAACAGCCTACTGCAATATTATGATGGCAGCGCGGACATGCCCGGCGGCCTTTCACGCGCCGATTACGATGCCAATCGCTGGCAATCCACTCGCCCATATGATCGCTTCTGGGGCCGCCGTCAGCTCGCAAGCCTCAGCTATCAGTATCAGCCCGACCAGCAGCACAAATTCAATATTCAGAGCTTATATACCCATACCTTGCGCAGCGGTTATCTCGAACAGGGCAAACGCATTACCCTTTCCCCACGGGAATACTGGGTGCGCAGCATCGAACCGCGCTATAGCCAGCTCTTCAATTTAGGGCCTTCAGCCCATGAAGTAGGGATTGGCTACCGTTACGTGAATGAATCCAGTCACGAAATGCGTTACTACACCGCCACCAACAGCGGCGAATTACCCAGCACGTCGAGCCCTTATGACCGTAATACCCGCTCCGGCACCGAGGCTCATGCTTGGTACATTGACGACCGCATTGATATCGGCAACTGGACCATCACTCCAGGGATACGATTCGAACATATCAAATCCATCCAAAACAACAACCTGAAAGGCACCCGCCAAGAAGTAAGCTACAATGCGCCGCTGCCTGCACTCAACGTTCTTTATCACGTTACTGACAGCTGGAATCTTTATGCCAATACGGAAAGCTCATTCGGTACCGTACAGTACAGCCAGATTGGTAAGGCTGTGCGGAGCGGCAATGTAGAACCGGAAAAAGCGCGAACCTGGGAAGTTGGAACCCGCTACGACGACGGCGCTCTGACTGCGGAAATGGGTCTGTTCCTGATTAACTTCAACAATCAGTACGACTCCAACCAGACCAACGATACTGTTACGGCACGTGGGAAAACCCGACACACAGGGCTGGAAACTCAGGCACGTTACAACCTTTCCGAGCTTACGCCTAAACTGGAGAACATTTCGGTTTACGCCAACTACACGTATGTAAACGCGGAAATTCGTGAAAAAGGCGATACCTACGGCAATCAAGTACCGTTCTCTCCGAAGCATAAAGGTACACTTGGTATGGATTACAAACCTGGCAACTGGACCTTCAACCTCAACAGCGAATTCCAATCCAGCCAGTTTGCCGATAACGCTAACACAGTACAGGAAAGCGCCGATGGCAGCACCGGCCGCATTCCGGGCTTTATGCTGTGGGATGCGCGCATGGCGTATGACTTCGGTCCGCAAATGGCCAATCTAACTCTGGCCTTTGGGGTGAAAAACATTTTCGACCACGAATATTACACCCGCTCCTATGATGATAACAATAAAGGCATCTACGCCGGGCAGCCGCGCATATTCTACATGCAAGGTTCGCTGAAATTCTGATGCTGCATTAACCCTTTCGCCGGGCCATTGCCCGGCGTTACTATTTTGTAGTGATGTGATGGACGTCCCCTTTTTCAGCGGCAAACAGTGCCATCTTTCTCTACCGGGGTAGCGCCATCATTAAAGTGGCGAGGACGGTACTTTTTTCTGAATCAAGCCTTGACTACAGTACCAGCCACCAGACGCCCCTGATGGAACGTTGCCTGACGGGTAGGCAGACGTGCCACCGCTTCAGCAGAACAACTCGCTGCCACCAGGACAAAGTCAGCTTTATCACCCACCTGAGGCCAAATACGCTGGCCTTGGTCGTTAAGCGGCAACACACCGCCTGTAGCAATAGCCATAGAACGGGAAAGATGAAACTCATCTGAACCATGGTACAATTGCGCATACAAATTAGCTTTCTCCAACATGTCACCAGTGCCGAATGGCGACCAATGATCAATCACACTGTCAGTACCCGTCATGATAAACACCCCTTTGGCACTGAGCTGCGGTAACGGCATCATCAGGCTGCCGATCGGTACAGTGGAGGCAATAGTGATTTGCTGCTCCGCTAAACGGGAAGCAGTTTCTGCCAATTTGCCCTCATCCAACGTAGTCAAAGCGAAAGCATGGCTGATAGTCACCTTGCCTCGCAAAGCCGGTATTTTCTCCACCGTATCAATCATATAGTTGATAGCAGCAACACCCTCCGAATTTATCTCATGCAGATGAATATCCACACCAACGTTATTATCAAGCGCAATCTGGAACATAGTATCCAATGATTTTTCCATCGCAGCATCCACGTTAGTAGGGTCCAGCCCGCCAACGTATTGCACGCCCATCTGTATCGCCTCGCGCATCAGCCCTTCCACTTTAGAATGCAGCAAACCGTGCTGTGGGAAGGCAACGATTTCGCAAGTGAAATCATCACAGTGATTTTCCAAAGCATACTGTAAATGTTCCAAGCTTTTCAGACCACTAACTGGATCGATATTACAATGGCTGCGTGCCACCGTACTGCCTTTAGATTGCAACAGGGCAATCAGGCTCTCTGCCCGCTGCTGAGAAGTGGGCAGCAGTTTGGGGATCAGAGTCTGCTCCAAAGCAATCATATCCATAATGGTTTTACCCTGGAGCGGCCTCGGCGCCTGCCACGGGCCACTGTAGAAAGTTTTATCCAAATGGATGTGCATATCGCGGAAGGTGGGCAACAGCAACTGCTCCTGTGCCTGATAGCATGGCTGATTCGTGTTAAGCGGCATACCAGAAGCATGGATGGCAACGATCCTGCCATCTTTAATTTCCAACGTATATAATGCAGTACGGGTGCCGATCACCGTATCACCGTCATATTCAAATCCCTCTTCCAGCAGCACATCACTTAGGTAGTAATGACGATCCGTAAGAGTAGTCTGCCTCTGTGATGCCTCGGCTACGACGGTTGACGGCGCCGCCTGTACAATCCCCCCGGTCAGGGAAATCGCCGCGCAAACAGTGGTCAGCTTACCAGTGTGACTGAGAAAATCCCTACGGCTTTGTTGTTGAAGTTTTTTCACATTCAATCCTTTTTATTTAATCCACTTTAAAAAAACTGGTTGAATCTAACCTTCTGAGGAATATTGCTCAGAATTTAGAACATATAGTAAGAAGGTTTTCAACAACATCACCGCATTATCACAGCTGATATCTCAGGAAATTGTTCTGTGGAAATTATAGAAAGCCAGATAAGTCATAGAAGGGATAGATGCCATAACCGTTTTGCTGAGATTTCCTAAATTTACATCAGCTTATCCCAGGAGTTTGATAAAGTTTTCCCATCCCCCTTTAAGCAAAAGGCCGGATAAAACCGGCCTTTAAACGTATTTTCCAGAATAGAAAAGATGTATAGATGAATTTTTGACAATATTATTACCGCATCGTTACAAACTCTTCCGCCGCCGTCGGATGAATTGCAACCGTATTATCAAAATCTTTCTTAGTTGCTCCCATCTTCAATGCAACAGCGAAACCTTGCAGCATTTCATCCATTCCGAAACCAATACCATGGATACCAACAATCTTCTCTTCCAGTCCGACACACACCAGTTTCATCCGACATGGCTGACGATGTTGAGTGACAGCGGTATACATCGCAGTGAAAGAAGATTTATAAGTTTTCACCTGATCTTCACCAAACTGCTCTTTTGCCTGAGGCTCAGTCAGACCGACAGTACCAATCGGCGGATGGCTGAATACAACAGTTGGAATATTACTGTAATCCAGATATTCTTCCGGCTTATTATTAAACAAGCGCTCGGACAAACGACGACCTGCTGCAACCGCAACAGGCGTTAATTCCACCGCACCAGTGTTATCACCTACTGCATAAATACCTTTCACATGGGTGTTCTGGTACTTATCAACCTTGATGTAGCCTTTTTCGTTCAGCTCAACAGCGGTTACAGACAGATTCAGATTATCCGTTGCCGGTTCACGGCCAATAGCCCAGATCAAAGTATCAACGGTTTGTTCTTTGCCATTTTGCAGTTGCAAAGTCAGGCTACCATCCACATTTTTAATCACTGCTTTCGGCACAGATTCAGTATGCAAAGTGGGTCCTTCGGTATTGATAACTTCCAGAAGTGTTTCAACAATCATCGGATCGAAAGTACGCAAAGGTGCATGTTGGCGCACAAACAGATGGGTTTCACTGCCAAGTGCGTGCAATACGCCAGCAATTTCCACCGCAATATAACCCGCACCAACAACCGCAACCCGTTTTGGCATCTCTTCCAGTTCAAAAAAACCATCAGAATCAATACCATATTCCGCGCCTGGTACATCAGGACGCACAGGGCGACCACCCGTCGCAATCAAAATATGATCTGCGGTTATTTTCTCTCCATTCACTTCAACCGTATGTTCATCAACAAAACGAGCGAAACCCTGGATCACATCAACTTTATTATTACCCAAACCACGTTCATAAGATTGATGGATACGATCAATATAAGCAGTACGACTGGCAATCAGTGTCTTCCAGTCAAAGCGATTGACAGTGGTATCAAATCCATAATCCGGCCCGTACTGGTGGATAGATTCAGCAATTTGCGCCGCATGCCACATCACCTTTTTCGGCACACATCCCACATTAACGCAAGTTCCCCCTAATGCTTTAGCCTCAATCAGGGCACATTTCTGCCCATACATAGCCGCACGGTTAATTGACGCAATGCCACCGCTGCCACCACCAATTGCTATATAGTTGTAATGTTTGCTCATTTGGATCGTTTCCATCTAATCAGTGTAAAAAGTCAATACCCGATAGCCTATTATGGCAAAAAGTATCAATCAGTTGTGATGGTTCTGGCTCTCACTGCCATTGCTGAAAGTTATTCTGGTGCAATCCATTTAACCAATGTGTGGCCTGTTCCTTCCGGCACCAGAACTTTGTGTAACCACGGCAACACCGATTTCATCTGCTGTTCCAGCTTCCAGGGGGGATTAATTACGATCATGCCAGAAGCGGTCATCCCACGTTGATCGCTATCAGGCCGGACAGCCAGCTCAATTTGCAAAATACTGCGAATGCCCGTTGCTTCCAGATCTCTAACCAAACGTTTGATCGGCTGGCGTAATACCACCGGATACCACAACGCATAAACACCTGTGGCAAAACGCTTATAACCTTCCTGAATGGCCTGAATAACCGCCTGATAATCAGATTTCAGCTCATAAGGAGGATCAATCAGGATAAATCCACGGCGACTCTGTGGCGGCAATTGTGATTTTAATTGCTGATAACCATCTTCACGCACAACCCTAGAGCGGTTATCACGGGAGAATTCATTACGCAATAAAGGATAGTCACTCGGATGCAGTTCAGTCAGATTAAGCTTATCATTCTGTCGCAACAAATGGCGGGCGATTAAAGGCGATCCCGGATAATAACGTAAATTACTACTCTGATTCAGTGCAGTTACTGCACTCATATAAGCTTTTAATTCTTGTGGTAGATCCTCACGCTGCCAGACGCGGGCAATCCCCTCCAGATACTCACCTGTACGTTCAGCGCGTTCACCACTGAGTTGATAGCGACCCGCACCAGCATGAGTATCCAAATAAAGGAAAGGTTTTTCCTTTTCTTTAAGAGATTCAATGATCAGGCTTTGTACAGTGTGTTTCAGTACATCGGCATGATTACCGGCGTGAAAGCTGTGACGATAACTTAGCATTAGGTTTTAGATCCCAGAGCAGAGAATAGATTACTTGCCAGTATGGAATACCTGACAACTAAAAACCCATCCCAGTAGATGGGACAGATGGTAAGGCATCATTATAGCCCCATTAGCGATAAAAATGGCAGGATCCTGAATACCAAACTCAGAAAAGCAATCTTGTCATATCTATTCACGTTTAAGATAGGTAAAACATTTTATCAGGATAAAATATGATATTTAAGAAAGTGCTGCTACCTGTGTTCTCTCTGCCAATCATAAGAAATGCTTACATACTATAAATACGCAAAAGTTGTAAAAGCATAAAAAGATGACTGAGTGTTATCGTAAACATTGAGTAATATCGTTAAATAATACGTGTAAAAACAGAAAAGAAAAAGAATAAAACAAACTGAAAGAAATTGAAGGTAGTTATTAATAATTCTTAATTTTAATAAAGCAACTAAGTTTTTCAGCCAATGAAAAGATATTCCATTGGCTGAATGATTATATTACCTATCAGGCAACAATAGGTGCGCGCCAATCATCTGCGCCAGAAGTACCTGCGGTTGTATGTTCCCAGTTAATCTTACGATAAGACAGAGAAACACGAACCAACTGAGTAAATTCAGATTTTGTTGAATCCTGACAATGAGGCATTTTGCAATCAATGTCGATAATAGTGGCATCTTCCAACTGAGTTGTGAAGAAATGCTCTTGTTTTCCTTCAACAGAAGTGCGGTACCATTTCAATTCCACATTCGTCAGCATTTCACCAGAAGCCAATGCGTTATAAAGCAATGGAACCGATTTATTTAATGCAACTGTAAAACGGAATGGTTTATGAGCACGCTGACCAGAAGGCTGACCTGATTGAGGATCAGTTGGTACGGTAACTACATGATCAAATGCCTGAACCAGCATTTCATCTTCGTGCCCCTGAACATAAATATTACCCACTGACTCAGCAGTGAATGAACCAGCGGTAATATTACCTTGGGTTTTTCCAGTGATGGAAATATAACATGGAGTTGGCATGAAAATATCCTTTAAGAAATTGTGTCAACATATTTAAGATAGCGATCATACTAATTTCAATAGTAACTATTTCATTTTGAAAAAAATCACTTACAAATGTATGAACGCTGAAATGAATAATAAATACCAAACAGCTCATTTCAAAATAAAATCTAAATTGCAAAATTGTTTGCCCATCACCAGCAAACATAAATATTATAATTAACGCCATTATAATAAAATAATATTGTTTTTTAACAAAAAACAGAATAATTAACTAAAAGCAATAATTCGCCTCATTGGATAAATGACGTATCAACATGAAAAATAAAGATTTAATTAAAGTCAAGAAAAATTGTTTCTTGATCAATTGAAAATTGATAAATAGATCAAAAAATCAAAATCACCCACCTGATTAATAACGAAAATAATATTTACAATGTGAAACTAATTCCAAGATGTAAACAGAAATACACTTGGAAACACTTTGTTACACAATGAAACAAAAAATCACTAAAAATTTATAAATACCCAGAAAAATAGCTGCTAATATTACTATATTGGGGGACTTGACAAAGAAGTGTCTTAAGAAAAGATCAAAACGTAAATTATTGCAAAATATCATAAAATCATCAAAAGCCCGAATAGGGGGGTATATCTGCCTATGTTTTATCTTTACAATAAAAAAACAAAATGCGACACTCTGCTTTGCAGAGCTGTCTATATTGATGCTATTGCTCGATGAGTAAGAATATTCTGAATCCGTATTTATCTATATACTCATACAAGTCGGCTTACTACCCAATTCAATGCAGTCAATCCTCCGTTTCATTAAATCAGGATGGATTTTTATGTTATCCACCACATAATAGGTAGGTATCAGGGGCAACTCTCTCATCAATATTGTTATCAAATAATTCCTAATTGCCGAAATTGTATTACCCGAAGGATTTTAATATGAGTAAAAATAGCCCAGGTAGTGTAGCTCCGAAGGAAAGGATTAATATAAAATACGTTCCTAATACCGGTGATCAAGTAGCAGAAATCGAATTACCACTTAATTTACTTATTGTCGGTGATCTTAAAGGGACGAAAGAAGATACGCCAATTGAAGAACGTCAAGCTGTTTCCGTGCACAAAAATAATTTTAATTCCGTGATGAATGAAGCAAACATCAATCTCACATTTAGTGTCCCCAATCGTCTCAATGATGATAGTGGAGATGACCTGCCAATTAATCTGGAAATAAAATCACTAAACGATTTTTCACCCGATAACGTAGCAAAGAAAGTTCCTGAATTAAATAAACTTTTGGAACTGCGTGAAGCACTTGTCGCACTCAAAGGGCCGTTAGGAAATATTCCGGCGTTCCGCACCCGTTTACAAGAATTACTGGGTGATGAGAAAGTCCGCGAACAACTTCTAAAAGAACTTGAAATCGTCAATCAAAAGTAATTGACTGAACAGGAGTTTTTAACATGTCCTTGCATGAAGAGAGCAGTACAACATTAACCCCGGGGTCTACCACCTCTTTGCTTGACGAGATTATGTCTCAGGCAAGAATGACGCCGGAAAATGACGGCTACCATATAGCAAAACAAGGTGTTGCGGCTTTTATCAGCAGCATTTTGGATACAGGTTCTAACGAAGAACCTATCAACAAACTCGTCGTTGACAGAATGATTGTTGAACTTGATAAGACACTGAGCACTCAAGTCGATGAAATCATGCACGCCAAAGAGTTCCAAGAGCTGGAATCGTCATGGCGTTCACTGAAATTGTTGGTTGATCGTACAGATTTCCGTGAAAACATCAAAATCAACATCATCCATGCCACCAAAGAAGAATTACTGGAAGATTTTGAATTCTCACCAGAAATCATCCAGTCAGGCTTATACAAGCATGTTTACTCAACGGGTTATGGTCAGTTTGGTGGTGAACCCGTTGCCGCAGTTATCGGTAACTATGCGTTTAGCAATAGCTCACCCGATATCAAACTGATGCAATACGTCAGCGCGGTTGGTGCGATGGCTCACGCGCCATTCCTCTCCTCGGTCGCGCCTGATTTCTTTGGCATCAGCAGCTTTACAGAACTGCCAGCAATCAAAGATCTAAAATCCGTCTTCGAAGGCCCAGCTCACACCAAATGGCGTGCTCTACGCGAATCTGAAGATTCACGTTATCTCGGTTTGACAACACCTCGATTCCTGCTGCGTCTGCCATATTCAACTATCGAAAACCCAATTAAAAACTTTAACTATCAGGAAGATGTCAGCAAAGATCACGAACATTTCCTGTGGGGTAACACCGCGTATCTGCTGGCATCCTGCCTGACTGACAGCTTCGCCAAATATCGCTGGTGCCCGAACATTATCGGCCCGCAAAGCGGCGGTACTGTCAGCGATCTACCGGTTCACCTGTTCGAAGCAATGGGACAAATCCAGGCCAAGATCCCAACAGAAGTTCTGGTTACCGATCGCCGTGAATTCGAATTGGCTGAAGAAGGTTTTATCACCCTGACAATGCGTAAAGGTAGTGATAACGCCGCATTCTTCTCGGCCAACTCAGTTCAGAAGCCAAAAGTATTCCCGAACACCCGAGAAGGGAAAATGGCTGAAACCAACTACAAACTGGGTACTCAACTGCCCTATATGTTCATCATCAACCGCCTTGCACACTACATCAAAGTATTACAACGCGAGCAAATTGGTTCCTGGAAAGAGCGTCAGGATCTGGAACGTGAGCTGAACACCTGGCTGAAACAGTACATCGCCGACCAGGAAAACCCACCAACAGATGTCCGCAGCCGTCGCCCTCTGCGTTCCGCCCAAATTCAGGTTTTGGATGTGGAAGGCGATCCAGGCTGGTATCAGGTGGCAATGCAAGTTCGCCCTCATTTCAAATACATGGGAGCCAGCTTTGAGTTGTCGCTAGTAGGGCGTTTGGATAAGGAGTAATGAGTCATGGCTGCGCTGTACAGTTGGAATAGAGAAGGCTCTGCCAGCTTGTTTGAGCGTATTCAGGGGAAGAACTCCGGTTCTTCCCGCCAGTCAAGAATGCGTGAGCTACTCAACTCCATCAGACGGCACCTGAATAATGTTCTCAATACCCATCCGGGGGCTTGTCAGAGTGCGGTAGATCTTGGCGTTATTGATCTCAATGACGCCACAACCACCGCAACTGACTTTAAGCAAAGCATTGAACAGGCAATAGAGCATTGCATTAGAAGTTATGAACCCAGAATATCGTCGGTCTCTGTCAGCGCCATCCACGATGATAGCGACCCGCTGCTGCTGAGTTTTCACATCAGCGCCCAGGTATCCCTAGATGATATTAATGATGTGGTTGAATTTAACATTCAACTGGATAACAACCGGCGTTATTGCCTAGAGCGGACTCAGTAAATATGTCACTTGAAAAATACTTCAGAGAGGAATTGGATTACCTGAGACAATTGGGGAAACAAGCTGCAATTGAACATCCTCACCTCGCTTCATTTCTGTCTGAACAAGGCTCTGACCCGGATGTTGAGCGTCTATTGGAAGGATTTGCATTCCTTGCCGGTAATTTACGGGCAAAAATTGATGATCAGTTCCCCGAACTGACTCATGGGTTACTGCATATGCTATGGCCAAATTATCTGCGGCCAACACCCAGCATGACCATTATCCAGTACACACCCAATGACGGCACCGTCACACAAGCCACGCAGATTAAGCGCGGCACTCAAATCCAGAGTCGTCTGCTAGCAAATGATGATAGCGAAGATGATGGAAATATTTACTCAAGCAGTACCGACCCAAACAAATCAGACAAAGACAACCGCTGTACTTTCACTTTATGCCGTGATGTCTGGTTGTTTCCAATATCGATCAGGGACATTTCCGTCAATAACAGCAATGAGCAAGGTGTTATTGGTCTGAACTTTACCTCAAAAACAGAACTCAACTTACAAGGGCTGCAACTTGATAAGCTGCGTTTTTATCTTAGCGGCGATGATTACAGCAGTACACAGCTCTATTTTTGGCTCAGTTACTACCTTGAAGACGCAAAACTTATCGTAGGCGATACCACCATTTCATTGCCGGATTTTGATGTCGTTCCAGTTGGTTTTAACCGGGAAGATGCCCTGTTGCCTTACCCGAAAAACTCCTATATGGGCTATCGCATCTTACAGGAATACTTCTGCTTTTCTGAAGGGTTTCTGTTTTTTGATATCACTGGTTTCCCCAAATTACCGGCAGATCTTAAAGCCAGTGATTTTACGCTGAATCTCTATTTTTCAGAAGCACTTCCACCGGAAGTTAAAATCCGTCAGGATACTTTCCGGCTGCATTGTGTGCCGGCAATCAACCTCTTCCCAATGGATAGCGAAGCTATCCTATTGGATGGCAGCCAGGAGGAATATCCATTAAAAGCCAACTATAGCCATCCTGATCGCTACGACATTTTTTCCATTGATAAAGTGGAAAGCAATCTGCTTGGTCCAGATGGTAAACCCGACTTCACACTCGGTAGTGAGCGGAGCTATGTACCATTTGAAAGTTTTCATCATCAAATCGAGCATGAAAGCGAGCTCAACACCCGCTATTTCCGTATCAGAGTCAAAGAATCCCCTTTCCGCAAAGGGCTTGAGCACTATCTCTCTTTCGTACGTGGCGATGCATCACAGCTACTGAAACTGGAAAGGCATGAAAATGTTTCTGTCAAATTGACCTGCACCAACCGCGAACTGCCACTACAACTACGGGTGGGTGACATTAATTACGCTTCATTGGGCAGCCCGTCATTTGCGTCATTTCGTAATATAACCCGCCCATCCGTTCCACTTTATCCATTGATGAGCGGCAAATATCACTGGTCGCTAATTTCCAATATGTCACTGAACTATATGACATTACTGAATAAGGACTCCCTGAAACAGGTCCTGAATACCTACGATCTCCCCAGCATACATAATAGGCAGTCATCACGGTCATCAAAAAAACGGCTGAACGCGATTGAACGGATCGAAACGAAACCAATAGATCGCCTGTTTAAGGGGCTCCCTGTACGTGGTTCAGAATCAACATTATATATCCGACAACAGGCTTTTAGCTCTGAAGGCGAGCTCTATATGTTCGGCACCATACTGTCACGTTTCCTTGCATTATATGCCAGCATTAACTCCTTCCACATGCTGAAGGTGATCAATTTAGATAATCAGGAATGTTATCAATGGCCGGTACAAATAGGTCAACACGCGTTGATGTAACAGGTAAAAACTCGACAGAAAATCGAGTACTAGATGTATCAAAATACAACTTTTATCAATTGGTTGAATTACTCAACCAATTGGCGGTAGCGTGGGAAAAAACAGGGCAAACCGATCGCCCAGACCGGGAATCAATCAGTTTCAGATCCAGTGCCAGCCTGGCTTTCCCCACCAGAGATGTTGTCTCGGTGAAACGTACCGAGCAAGGCCGTTTTCAGGTAGAAGTCTCTTTTCTTGGATTACATGGCAGTCAGTCGCCGATGCCTGGCTATTATCTTGATTCACTGGCATGGGAAGAAGCTCAAGGCGAAAACCGGCTGACTAATTTTCTGAATATTTTCAACCACCGCTCAGTCGTCATGCTTTATCAAATCTGGCGGAAATATCGTTATTACATCTGTTTTGACAAAAACGGCATGGACGATTTTTCTCAGCGCATGTTCTCTCTGGTAGGACTTGGCAGTGATGTGAATCGTACTGATTTGAACATCAATCACAGCAAGATGCTGGCCTATGCCGGGATGCTAGCCAGTCCGAGCAGATCGCCGGAAGTGATATGCAGCCTGATTTCACACTGCTTTGATCTACAGGATGTTACTGTGCATGGCTGGCAATTAAGGAAAGTCACTATTCCCTTATCACAGCAAAACCGCTTGGGTCAAAAGCAGAAAGCTGACGGTGAGAAAAATGTGAAAATGTCCATACTGGGCAAAAACTTCACCATCGGTTCATGGGTGAAAGGCTACAACAGTAAATTTATGATATGTATCAATGAGCTATCCCGTGAACACTTCCTGTCATTCCTACCGGACGGAAAAAATTTCCTACCGCTGGTGATGTTTATCTGCTTTGTCCTGCGAGATCAATTGGCTTGGGATCTGCGTCTTGGGCTGGCCGAAAACCAAGCGGGCGGCATGGTGCTTGGTACGAAACAAAACAATAACCTAGGGTGGACCAGCTTTCTCGGCGAGCCGGAAAAGAAACCCTTTATCACAATTTCAGTTAGTGGATAAAGACGATGGAAAAACAACAGCCAACCCTTTCATTACGCGTGATCAACAGCGATCAACTGGAAAGCGGCAAATCTGCCAGTTGCCTGTTCTCTACTCAAGGCGGCACCGTCGGCAACAGCGAAGGCCATCTTTGGTCTGTTCAGGATCAGAAAGGCAATATCAATCCATCACAATTTACTATTCAGTGGCGTGATGGCGCATTTTGTCTGCAAATGATCGCCGGGCCTCTGTTTGTGAATCAGTCACCACTAACCTCAAGTACCGGCTTCATTCGATTGCAACAAGGGGATGAAATTACTGTCGGCAAATTGGTGATCAAAAGCCATATCAGTTTTTCCGACGCAGATCGGATTGATCCAATGATGGTATCACCGGAATCGCTTGTCTCTAGCTATAGCAATCCACTGGATGCCATGATGGAAAAAGATCCTGCCCAGGATACCACTTACACCGATCATCATTCTTTAGCGCCAACGATTAACCACGATTTCAGCCATGACCCACTTAAGGTTCTCGACAGCGAAAATCTGACCACACTGGACCAAACCCCAGTGAATAATGAAATAAACCAGAGCCTGCAACAAGGCCATTACAACACTCCATTATTCTTCTCTCCCCTCTCAGACAACAGAGGCAATGCTATGGATCGGGATTTTGTTGATTTACCGAGTATCTCTTCACCTTTAAGTGAACAATATCAGGACATGGAACAGCAGCATGTCGCTATTACGCCATTGATGCGAGGGTTAAGCACACACTTACCTTTACATAACAGCCAACAGGCCAACGACTTTCTGGAAGAAATGGGTAAAACCATGAAAGCGGCGATTGAAGGTTTACTGGCATTACAAAGTGCACAGCATGGTCTGCGTGATAAGCAGCTACGCCCTATCGAAGATAACCCACTGCGGCTTAATATGGATTACGACACCACCATGCAGGTGATGTTCGCGGATCAAAAAAGCCCGGTACATCTCTCTGCGCCATCAGCTGTCGCTGAAAGCCTGCACAATCTGCAATTGCACTATCAGGCTAACCGAATCGCGATCACTGCCGCATTGAACACCATGCTGGATGCTTTCTCACCGGAGCACCTGCTCAACCGTTTCGCCCAATACCGTCGCAGTAATGAAACGCAGGAGAAAGACGCAACCTGGGCGTGGGAAATGTACACCAGCTACTACCGTGAACTGGCTTCCAGCCGCCAGCAGGGATTCGAAAAACTGTTTAGTGAAGTCTATGAACAGGCTTATGACCGCGCTCTGCGTCAGGGTTTAGAGGATAGCCAGTAATGAAACGCTCCGGCGGTAATACCTCATGGTTCAGTAATCATACCTTATGGTTTGTATTGCTGGCAGCGCTGATGTTAAGCGGTTGCAGCAGTGCATGGCAGGCGACGAAGAAAGTCGGACAAGTTGTCTGGGACCCATCGACCCCAGTCGGTCAACCTGCGGATTTACCTTCCACCGCAGCGATCACTTTGCTGGCAGAGCCTGATATCAATCCCAACAAAAATGGCGAACCCACGCCGGTTGAAATGCATCTGATCTATCTCAGTGAAGATTCCCGTCTGCTTGCCGCTGATTATGATCAACTTGAGAGCGACAAACTGGATAAAGCGCTGGGGAAAAATTACATCGACCACCAGGATTACACCTTATTGCCGGGGCAATACAAACCGTTGCCAGTCATCCCACTGGAAAAAAATAGCCGTTACATCGGCGTCATTGTTCGTTATGCCGATATCAATCAATCCGAATGGAAAAAAGTGATCAAAGTAAAAGACATAGGGCAGCAATACCACATCTTGGTGCACATCAGAGCGAACGAAGTTGAACTTAGAAAAGAGGAGCAATAATTATGTCAGGTAAAAATCGGGTGATTTGGCGTGAAGGATTATTTATCAAGCCACAACACTTTCAGCAGCAACAAAAACATAATGACTATCTGGCTCACAGCCGCTTGGCAACCATAACCAGTTACGGTTACGGTTTCAGTTCCCTGACTATCGACAAGGATCTTCTCGCTCTGGGGCGTATCGGTATCACCGAAGCCAGCGGTATCATGCCGGATGGCACCGTATTCTCCATTCCTCACCAGGATGCCACACCCCAACCACTTGATGTAGAGAATCTTCACGATAGCGACAGCAAAAATATCTACCTGGCACTGCCAATAGCCAACGACACCCTCAATGAAATCTCCCATTCGGAATCCAATCAGGCCGGGGCTGTACGCTACCGTGAACATACGGCGGATATCCGTGACCTGCACACCGATGGCGGTGATGTCAGCCAGCTCACGCTGGCACAACTGACACCAGTTTTGAAACAGGGCTCAGAGGATCTCAGCGCGTTCTCTTTGCTGCCGCTATGCCAGATAGTAGAAAAGTTGCCGACCGGGACTCTCATACTGAATGAAGAATTCGTGCCAACTTGTACATCCATCAATGTTTCCAGCCGGTTAAAAGTCTACATGGATGAAGTGGATAGGGCACTGATAGAACGAGGTAGATCACTCTCTGATCGGATTGGTTCGCCTAGTCAGCAAGGAGTCGCTGATGTTGCTGAATTTATGATGCTCCAGTTAGTTAACCGGGTTCAACCATGGTTTACCCACTACGCCAGACAATCCATTCTGCACCCACAAGATTTTTTCACTCAGTTAATCCAAACCTGTGGTGAACTAAGAACATTCACGGCTGCATCACGTCAGGTTGGCATTGTACCAAATTACACTCATGACAATCTCACGAAGACATTCAAGGAAATCATGGTCCCCATGCGCGAAGCACTGGGTGTTGTCCTGACCCCACGCGCGATCCCGATTAAGCTACAGACTCAATCAAATGGCATCCAGGTGGCAAACATTCATGATCGTGATGTCTTGACCAAAGCGGATTTCATTCTGGCAGTCCGCGCACAGATGCCACAGGATCAATTACTCCGCCAATTCTCTCAGCAAACCAAAGTCACATCGTTGGAAAAAATCCGCGAAAGAGTCAGCGTCCAGTTGCCTGGCGTAGCACTGGTCGCACTTCCTGCGGCTCCACGTCAGTTGCCTTATCACGCTGGCTACACCTATTTCCGTTTTGATCAACAAGGCTCGGCGTGGCAAGAGATTCTTAAAGGCACCACCATTGCCTTCCATGTCTCGGGGGACTTCCCTGGATTAGACATGCAATTCTGGGCAGTCAGCAATGGGAGTGACTAATGAAAACCGAAGCCATCAATGACAACCCGGCACTAACGCCGGAAGTCACTGATACTGTTTTGCATCGTCAGTATCAGCTACCGCTGCGTGGAGAAAGCCTGAACCCAATGATTGATGCCGCCACGCCGCTACTCGGTATGGTAATGCGAATGAAAGACATGGGTGATCAGCCACTGCCGGACCAGCTTTACCAACAGGTCGTGACCGATATTCAGGCAATCGAACAATTTCTGCAAACTCAAGGTTATGAACCGGGCGCAATTGTCTCTTTTCGCTACATGCTCTGTACCTTCATTGACGAAACCGCACTGGGACATGGTTGGAACAGCAAAAATGAGTGGTTGCAACAATCACTGCTGGTGAGATTTCACAATGAAACCTGGGGCGGTGAAAAAGTCTTTCAATTGCTGGAGCGTTTAATGGGTGAACCTAAGCGCTATCAGCATCTGCTGGAATTTATCTATCTCTGCTTCTGCCTTGGCTACCGTGGCCGCTACAAAGTGGCTTCGCAGAAAGGTGATGATTTTGAACATTTATTCCGCCGGTTACACCAACAACTGCACACACTGCGGGGAGAAGCGCCAACAACCATTCTGCACAGTAACGCTAACGAGCGTGATGGCCGCTACCGACTGGGTAAACGTCTGACCATCAAACACCTGTTCTGGAGCGGCACTGCGCTGCTCGCCGTGGTTTATGGCTTCTATGCTGCCCGGCTGCACAGCCAGACCGAGAACATCTTACAACAGCTAAATAATTTACTGAGCTAGGAAAGAACCGATGATCCAGATTGATCTACCCACATTAGTTAACCGCTTAAATCCGATGACCCGGCACGCCCTGGAAACGGCGGCGGCACAGTGTGTCAGTCAGCAGCAACCTGAGATCACTGTCTCTCAGCTACTGCTGCAAATGATCAACACACCTCTCAGTGATGTCAGAGCGATCTTCAGTCAAGCCGAGGTGGACAGTGACTTGCTGAAAGAACAGCTTGATCAAATGATCCCTCACCATCAAACGATGATTCAAGCCTACCCCAACTTTTCCCCGATGCTGGTGGAGTGGTTACAGGATAGCTGGCTGTTAGCATCAACCGAAATGCAGCATCAAGAATTACGCAGCGGAGTCATGTTGATGACATTGCTGTTCAGCCCGTTACGCTACCTGACACCACAATCTGCTCGTCTTCTGTCGGGAATAAACCGCGAATTGCTGCGTCAGAATTTCACACAATGGACTACCGGCTCTGCCGAACAACCTGATGTAGAGAACGATAAAAACGGACAAGGCAAAACTCCCGCCAACAGTGACAGCCTGCTCGCCCGTTTTACCCAGAATATGACCGAACAGGCCCGTCAGGGAAAACTCGATCCCGTTCTGTGCCGTGACACCGAAATCGACCTGATGATCGATATTCTCTGCCGTCGCCGTAAAAACAACCCAATTGTGGTGGGTGAAGCGGGCGTGGGTAAAAGCGCACTGATTGAAGGACTGGCTTTGCGCATTATCGATAACCAAGTACCGGAAAAATTGCGCAACAGTGAACTGATGACGCTGGATCTAGGCGCGTTACAAGCGGGAGCGGCGGTAAAAGGTGAATTTGAAAAACGATTCAAAGGCATCATGAGTGAAATCAGCCAATCATCCGTACCGGTTATTCTATTCATTGACGAAGCCCATACGCTGATTGGCGCAGGCAATCAACAGGGCGGGCTGGATATCTCCAACCTGCTGAAACCCGCCTTGGCTCGTGGTGAATTGAAAACTATCGCCGCAACCACTTGGGGCGAATACAAAAAATATTTCGAAAAAGACGCAGCCCTCTCCCGCCGTTTCCAACTGGTCAAAGTAGCCGAACCGACAGCAGAAGAAGCCACTATTATTATGCGTGGCCTGCGAGCAATCTATGAACAAGCTCATGGCGTATTGATCGATGACGAAGCGCTGAAAGCCTCTGCGGTATTAAGTGACCGCTACCTCTCCGGTCGCCAGCTACCAGACAAAGCAATTGATGTACTGGATACCGCTTGTGCACGTGTTGCCATCAACCTGACAGCACCTCCGCGTCAGATTTCCGCACTGAAAAACCAACGCCACCAGCAGCAAATGGAATCAGATGTGCTGGCAAGGGAACAACGGATGGGGCTTAACCAGCATACTGACAGACTGGGTGAACTACAGCAGCAACAGCAAGAAACAACAGAAAAACTAACTGAACTGGAAGCCAGTTGGCAGCAACAACAGCAACTGGTTCATCAAATTATTGAACTTCGTTGTCAGCTACTAACGGATGAAACAACTGATAAAACAGAAGAAAGTGCATCATCCGCAGAGATAACAACCGAAGAATTGATTACCAAACTGGCTGAACTTAATCAACAGTTGGAGCAGTTACAGCAACAACAAACCTTAGTTTCTCCTCATGTGAATAAAAACCAGATTGCGGCGGTTATCGCTGAATGGACCGGCGTACCACTTAATCGTCTTTCACAAAGTGAACTCTCTGTTGTCACTGAACTACCAATCCATCTGGGACAAAGCATCAAAGGGCAAGATCTCGCCATCAAATGTCTGCATCAACATCTGCTGACAGCCAGAGCCGACCTGCGTCGCCCCGGTCGCCCACTAGGCGCTTTTCTGTTGGTAGGGCCAAGCGGTGTTGGCAAAACGGAAACCGTTTTGCAAATTGCGGAATTAATGTTCGGAGGCCGTCAATACCTGACCACCATCAATATGTCCGAATTTCAGGAAAAACACACCGTTTCCCGCTTGATTGGCTCACCTCCCGGCTATGTGGGATATGGTGAAGGTGGCGTACTCACCGAAGCTATTCGCCAAAAACCTTACTCCGTTGTCCTGCTTGACGAAGTGGAAAAAGCCCATCCTGACGTACTGAACCTGTTCTATCAGGCATTCGACAAAGGTGAACTGGCCGATGGTGAAGGCCGGGTGATTGATTGTAAAAACGTGGTCTTCTTCCTGACCTCCAACCTGGGCTATCAAACCATTGTTGATAACGCTGATAAACCGGAAGAGATGAACGACCTGCTCTACCCTGAACTGGCGGCTTTCTTCAAACCGGCACTACTGGCGCGAATGGAAGTGGTGCCTTATCTGCCGTTGGGATACGACACCCTGAAAACCATTATCCAGGGCAAACTGGTTCGCCTTGATAACCTATTACGTCAACGTTTCAATGCCGAAGTCACCATCAGTGACGATGTCATTGAAGAGATACTGCAACGAGCAACCCGAGCTGAAAACGGCGCACGTATGCTGGAATCGATCATTGATGGCGCTTTATTGCCGCCACTATCCCTGCTGCTGCTGCAAAAAATGGCTTCAGGGAAACAGATCAGTACCATCCAGCTAACCGTTGATGCACATGAATTCAACGCGGTGGTTGAGGAGATACCATGAAACAACGGCTGAAAAGCGCATTAGCGTTATTGGAAAATGACTCTATTGAGCAGCTGGTTCACCACTTTCTTCAGGTGAATCACCAACGCCAGCGTTTTGACGCCTTGCTGGTCTCTCTGCTTAACGTGAATGAAAACCGCCTTGAATGCTACCGGCTGCCAGCGCCAAACCAAATAAGCGCTCTGCAATTGGACGTCAATATTGGCGATATCAACCATCCGCTGGTACAAATCCTGTACAAAGGAACCCCCACAACTTGGGGGTCGCTCAATCAAGGAGTGCGAGTAGACAATCAAAACTTTCGTACCTTTGTAGAAGAGCTTCCCCACCGCTGCGGTCTGCATGCCATCCCGCTATTTAACTGCAACGGACAAGCATGTGGTGTAATTGCTGTTTTCGCCGAAGATGTCAGTCGCTTTACTGACGATAGCAACATATTTTACATCTACTGCTATGTCATGCAGCACCGGCTGAAAAGATTGCAGGAATTAGAACAACTGCGTGGACAACTGCGCCAGATCCGCCAAGTCTTTCAGACCCAGCGCCAAAAAGAAAAACAGCTTGATGAATTATTGGCTTCATTAAGCACCACAGCAGAAAACAAAACATCGGCCAACGTCTCTCACGATTACAGCAAAATTGACAACCTGCCTCAGGCAATCGAAGAGTTTGAATGTGCGGTATTGATACAACGCCAGCATGTCTACGGCAGCAACACCAAACAAATTGCTGAAAGCCTGGGAATTGCTCCCCGCACATTGACTTATAAGCTGGCGAAATACAGGTGTAAATTATGAGCTTCTTGCTACTTGTCAGTTCATTAATCGCATCTCTGACGGGCACACCTGATATTCAGCCAGCTCAGGAAACCACAACAGAGCCCCTATTATCGGCCTTACTGCAATGTCGTTCAGAGCCTTCACCGCTGATCAGACTCGATTGCTATGACCGTCTATTAGATAAAGTGGATAACATTGCCGTTATCCCGTTAGAAAAAACCGGTCCGGTCTGGAGACAGGCAATGGAACAGGAAATGAAACGAACTGACCATTCAACTGGTTTTATCACGACCCAATCCACGGGAACACCGACCCGCGTCATACTCACCACGCCCGCGATCGGCGCACTGCCGCCACGGCCGGTACTGATGCTAAGTTGTATCGATAGCATCACCCGGATACAGGTCGCCCTAGCTAAACCACAAGACAGTGGCACGGTGATGATTTCGACTGACATAACCCAATTCAGCGCCGACTGGTTCTTACGCGAAAATGGCTACCTGCTGGAATCCAGCCGTGGGCTACCAAGTATTGAACAACTTAAACGACTGATGACAGGCCACAGCCTGACCATCAAAACTGACAACGGCAGTCAGATAACATTCAACATTTCTCAACTGGAACAGGCGGTGAAACCTTTACGCACCGCCTGTCGTTGGTGATCCCATGGATATCAGGAAACAATTTGACTGGCAGGAGCTCCTGCTGACCCCCTTATCGGATGAACTGACTGGCAGAGAACTCGATGAAAACGAACCCGCCTGGGAATATATTGACGGGGAAATGGTTAAGCTGGGATCACTGGCCCATTCCACCCTTGATATTGAAGAAATCCAGCGTCAGGCGCTGCAACTGTTCAGCGAAAAAAGCAAAGATTTCAGGCTGATGGTTCATTTGTTGCGCACACTGCAACACAGCAGCAATCCCACTGAACTAATACTGGCAATGGAGCTGCTGGCTGGCTACATCCAGCATTACTGGCAAACTGCCTGGCCGCAAAAACCCCAGCTCAAACGTCGCCTGGCACAACAGGTCATTAAACGTTTTGCTTCTGCTCAGGCCGGCTTCTGCGAACAGGCTGATGAGACTCAGCGCGAAGAGGCACAAGGCGCACTGGCTCATCTGGCGCAATGCTGGCATACCGATGAACCCGCACTGGCTAAAGAGATCGATCAGCTGCGCCCCCGCTATGCCCGCAAACCCGCGCCAAAACCCGTCGCCGCACCGGCTGACTCAGCAGAAACCGCCGCACAGCCCGCAGGCGCCTCAGCGCTGACACCGGCACCAGATGTCGCGGTAGACAGCTCCAGTGAAAAAGCCTGGAAACAAACCTTACTCACCGTCGCTGATCTCCTGTGCGAACGCCAGCCCGACACCGCCACCGGTTACCGTCTGCGCCGTTATGCCATCTGGTCCACACTGACCACCGCCCCGATGGCCAGCAGTAAAGGCAAAACCCCGCTCGCGCCTGCTTCGGCAGACCGTACCGCTGATTATCTGGCAAAACTGCCCACAGCCGATAACGCTTTGCTGCGACAGATAGAACAGAGCCTGACCCTCGCCCCTTACTGGCTTGACGGTCACGCTATCGCGGCTCAGGCCGCCGAAAAACTCGGCTATACCACCGTCGCTTCGGCCATCCGTGATGAACTGAACGTGTTTCTAGAACGCCTGCCGGTTTTACAGACCCTCTCTTTTTCCGATATGAGTCCGTTTATCTCATCCTCAACCCTGAACTGGCTGCAACCGCCGGCAACGGCGGCCGTTAACAGCGGCGCAACACAGGATCAGGAAGCCATCTGGCACTGTTTCCGGCAACACGGACTGGAAGCCGCACTCAACGCGGCAGAGCAGCGCCAGCAACAACTGACCGAACCCCGGGATCAATTCTACGGTCAGCTGCTCACGGCACAGCTGCTTGAACAGGCGGGCATGACGGCCCTGGCGCAACAACATTACCGGCATCTGTTACAGGTAGGACAACACCTGTTACTCACCCATTGGGAGCCCGGCCTGCTGGCGGTACTGGCAGAAAAAGCCGCAATGATCGCCGCCTCAAAGGATACGATGACAAACAGGAGCGTTAACCCATGAACTGGCTCTCTCTTCTTCTGAAAAATATCAAAAAACCGGCGATGCCGCGCCTGCCGCCGCTCAAAGCCACCGCCTCGCTGATACTGGCCCTACTGCCCTGTATTGCCCTCATCTGGATATGGTGGTGGGGGCCCGGCTGGCAATTCAGACAAACCCACCCGCTGGAAAATCTCTCCGCCCGCTGGCTAGCGACCGTCATTATTCTGCTGTTGGCACTGGGCTTTATCGGGACCAAAATCTGGCGCCGTCTGCGTCAGCTCGAGAAACTCAAACTGGATGTGGAGTTAAGGGAAGTCGATCCGGTACTGGCCGATATTACTCATCAGGACAGCTACCTTAATCACTGGAAAGAGCGGTTACAACGCCATCTCGGCACCTGGAATTACCTCTACCAGCGCCCCTGGTACCTGATGTTGGGCAACACCGGCAGCGGCAAGACCGCACTGATTCAGGAAGGCTACAAACTGACTGACATTGCCCTTCCGGACAGCCATAAAGGGGAAGAGGCTCACCCCCTGCACCTGCGCTGCTGGCTGGGGGAAAAAGCGGTCATCATTGACCCGGACGGCTTTCTTATCGACCAGATATCGCCGTCAGACGCCGGCAAGCCTCAGCTGCCCGCCCGCCTGTGGCAATCCCTGCTCACCTGGCTGACCGAAAACCGTCAGCGTCAGCCCCTCAACGGCATTATTCTGACGGTGGACACCCACCGTTTACTGACCGACAACAAAGAGCAGCGCGAACGGTATATCGCCGCGCTCCATCTGCGCCTGCAAGATCTGCGGTTAACCCTGCACAACCACCTGCCCTTTTATCTGGTGCTGACCAAACTGGATCTGCTGCATGGATTCAGTGCGGCGTTCCAGTCGCTGGACAAGCCACAACGCACCCAGATACTGGGCGTCACCTTCAGCCTGAATGCGCATGATGAACACAGCTGGCGTACTGAACTGGCGCAGTTCTGGCGCCAGTGGATGCAACAACTCAATGCCGCGATGCCGGACATGATGCTCAACAGGGTGGATATCAACCAGCGCAGCCCGCTGTTCAGCTTCACCCGCCAGATACAGGGGCTGCACAGCTACCTGATCCAGTTGCTGGAGGGCATCCTCTACAATGGCGGCCCGGCACAGCCCGGACTGCGCGGCGTTTATCTCACCTCCTCCAGACAAATCGGCCAGATGGATGACATCTTTACCCAGTCTGCCGCCGTGCAATATCACCTGGGACCACAGGCCTTTCCGACCTGGCCGGTGGCCGATACCGCTCCTTACTTCACCCGCTCGCTGTTTGAAGACGTGTTGCTGGCCGAGCCCAATCTGGCGGCGGAAAACCGCCTGTGGTTAAGCCGTAACCGCCGCAAACTCCTGACCTTCTCCACCGCCGGCGCCGCGGTCGCTCTGGCGCTGTGGGCAGGCTGGCACGATAACTATCAGAAGAACTATCGGGCCGGTGAAGAAGTGCTGGCACAGGCTAAAACCTTCCTGTCCATTCCCCCACCCAAAGGGGAAGACCGCAACGGAAACTTACAGTTGCCCCTGCTGAACCCTATCCGGGAAGCGACTCTTGCCTACGGGGATTACCATCA